>JAOACN010000473.1 GCA_026417815.1 Chloroflexaceae bacterium
CCCCCACCCCCCCACCCCCCGGCGGCCCTCCTCCCCCACGAGACGGTACAGCCCCCCGCCGTGATCGGTCAGGTAGAGTTCGCCGGCCTCGTCCTCGCCAAAGGAACTGGCGCGAATGTTCAGGACGCCCAGCAGCGCGCCGCTCCACCCGGCGCCGCTGGCGCGCAGCCCCCAGAGGTTGCCGCTGCAATAATCGGCGTACAGGTACACCCCCGTAAGCTGCGGAAAGGCCGTGCCGCGATAGACGTAGCCTCCGGTGATCGAACAGCCCCCCCCGGACGAACCGTGGCCGTAGACCGCGATGGGCAACTCCAGGCCGCTCTGTTCGCACCTCTCGGCCCGAAAGCACGCCTTGCCCTCCATAATCTTCCAGCCGTAGTTCTCGCCCCCACGGCTGCCGGCAGGCTGAAAATGCACCTCTTCCCAGGCGTTCTGGCCCACATCGGCAATGAACAGGTCGCCCGTGGCGCGGTCGAACGAGAAGCGCCAGGGGTTCCGCAGCCCATAGGCCCAGATCTCCGGACGGGCGCCGGCGCGGTTGAGCATGGGGTTATCGGAAGGAACGGCGTAGGGCGCGGCGCCGTCCACATCAATACGCAGCAGTTTGCCGAGCAGCGTATCAAGGCGCTGCCCGTTGTTCCAGGGGTCGCCAGCGGCGCCGCCGTCGCCAGTGCCGATGTAGAGGTAGCCATCGGGGCCGAACTTCAACAGGCCACCGTTATGATTGGCGGCGGGCTGCTCGATCGTCAGCAGCACGGCGGCGCTGGACGGATCGGCCCGGTCGGGGTCGTCCCGGCTGACGCGGTAGCGCGCCACTACCGTATGGCCGTCGCGGTTGGTGTAATTAACGAAAAAGGTCCGGTTCTCGGCGAAACGGGGATGGAAGGCGATGCTGAGCAGACCCTGCTCATTGCCGCGCGAGCCAACCAGGGCCGCGATGTCGAGGAAAGGTCGGGGCAGCAACCGCCCATCACGCACGATACGCACCTGTCCGGCCTGTTCGACCACAAAGAGCCGCCCGCTGCCGTCACCGGCGCTGGTCACGTGGGTGGGCCGGCGCAGGCCCTGCACGACCGGCGCGAGGCGCAAGGAGAGCCGTTCGAGATCTTCGGCGGGCGCAAGGGGGGTGGCGCGGGGAGCGGCGGAGGTCGCCGGGGGGCGGGCCGGAGGCGTAGATGTGGCAACCGGCGCGGCGCCGGAGACCGCCCCGCAGCCGGCCAGAAAGACAATAATCAGCAAGGCGATAGCGAGGCGTCCTGGCATGAGGTTGAGGTATCCTTTCCAGATGATCGATCCCTGGAACCAGGATACCACAGCGCCAGTGATGGGTGCGGGGATAATCGGGTTGCCCCACAAGCTCCTCTCCCCGGAAGGTCGGACGGGCGCAGCCCGTCCGACCTTCCGGAGAGGAATCTAAAAAATCATCTTTCGCTCGGCCAGTTTCGCGTCAATCGTCGCCTGGATACGCTCGCGGACCAGTTCGGTCAGGCCGAGGACGGTCAGGGGGTCGTCGGCCTCCGAGGGGTCGTAGGTGTCAGTAGGCAGTGGCTCGCAGAAGGTAATTGACCAGCGTGTGGGCAGGGGAATGGCCCCGAAGACGCCCAGCCAGGGGAAGAAGGGCGTAATCGGAAAATAGGGCATCCCCAGGAGCTTGGCGATCGGCTGGGCGTTCCCGAGCATGGGGTAGATCTCTTCGGCGCCCACCACCGCCACGGGCACGATAGGCGCCTGGGCCCGCAGGGCCGCCTGCACGAATCCCCCACGCCCAAAGCGGGCGAGTTTGTAACGGTCCTTATAGAGTTTGCCCACGCCCTTGAGGCCCTCCGGGAAGACGCAGACCAGTTCATCGTTCTGCAGCAGGCGGATGGCATTTTCGGGCAACCCGGGCACCTGTCCCATCGCCGCCAGTGTCGGCGCGACGAAGGGCAGGGTGCTGAACCAGTGCAGGTGCAGGCTGCGGACGATGCGGTCATTCTGCGCCGGATGATCCTCGGCCACCGCCGCGGCGATCATGGCCCCATCCCAGGGGAGCACGCCGCTGTGGTTGGCGACGAGCAGCGCGCGACCGGTGGAGGGCACGTTCTCCAACCCCTCGGCCCTGACGCGCCACCAGGTGCGGTACATAAAGCGCAGGAAGGGCCGCACGACCGCGATCACCTCGGGGTCCATACCGAAGGGATCGGTGCTGTACTCGCCGTTGAGCCGGCGCTTGATGAAGCCGACCTGCTCATCGATCTGGTAGCGCAGCACCATCCCGATACCCTTCCAGAAATCGGGGTCAAGATAATCTCTCAGGTCAATGTTCCGCAGAATCTCATTGGCCCGCTCGACCTGCCGGTCGGTCATGCGGCGCATGTTCTCGCCTACCAGACGCAGCAGGCCGGCGGCCATATTCTGCATCTCACTTACTTCGCTGGTAACGGTCTCAGCGACGTTATTGCGCACCTCCACCTCGAACTCGAAGAGCGTATCGGCCGGCCCGGCGGCGCGCTCGGCATTGGAGGCCTCGTAGAGGCTGCCGGCGGAGGGAGGCGTCGCGAGTTCGATGGGGCGTTCGGACCAGAACGACGTAGCCGGAACGGCGCTTGGAGCGGCGCTTGCCGTCGGGCCGGGCGGCGGGGCGGCGCCGGTCACGGGCACATCGAACCAGTTCGTGGCGGAAGCGGAGGCGCTCCTCGTCTCTGCACCAGGCGCGTCGAAGCCCGTTTCGGCGGCGGCCCCCGGGGCCCCTTCCGTCTCGGCGGAGGGCGTCTCCATTACCGCCGGAGGCGCCTGCGTCGTCCGGCCGCCGGTCTTCGCCCGGCTTGGCCCGGTGGCGCTGGCGGCCGGCGCCCTGGCGTTCTTACGGCTGCTGGCGCGGCTGGTTTTGCCACTCGCAGCAGCGGGCGACGCGGCGCGGCGGGCGCCTTTCCTGGGCGCGGCCGTCTCGGGGGGTGGAGCGTCGGCCAAGGGGGTGCGCTCGTCGGCGCCGGGCGCGGTTGCAGGAGGAGGCACGCGCTCATCGGGGCCGGCAACGGCCTCCTGCGCGCCGACGTGATCGGGACCGGGGGCGACCACATCGGGGAGGCCCTCGGTTGCCTCGGTGGGAGGCGCCTCGGTGGGGCGCCCATTGGGGCTGGTATCATCACTCACGGGCTAGCTCCTTCGGGCGAGGAACTCGCGGAGCGCCGCTTCGGACACCGCGCGATCCTCAACAAGGCGCCCATTGGCGCGCAGCATCTGGATCAGTTCAGCGGCGCTGCGGGTCGGCGCCCAGCCAAGCTCACACTTCGCCCGCTGCGTATCCACCACACAGCTATAGCGCAGAAAGCTCGGGCCAAACGGCCAGTGACCAAGGACCCCGGTATTGCCCAGCGAGAGCGCCAGTTCCACCACCGGTTCGAGGAGGGCCACGGGTTGCTGGCCGGCCAGGCGGATGGCCTGGGAGAGGCGCAGCACATCATCAGAGGCCAGATTAAACGGGCCAGCCACCGACGAAAGGGCGGCTCGGGCGAAACCCTCGGCGGCGTCGTCAAGCCCGAGCAACTGGATGCGCGGATCGAAGCCTACCAGCATCCGCGGGCCGGGATTGGTCAAATACTCAACCATAGGCGACCAGCCGCCGATGAGCGAAGCCAGGCGCAGGGACGCGACCTGCAGCATCGGGCGCCGGGCGACGAAATCCATCGCAAACTGCTCAACCTCGGCAAAGTCGCGCAGGAGGCCGCTGAGGGTGGCGAGGGCGATAGGGCGATCCTCGGTGATCATGGAGGGGTTGAGGGCGCTAGCCCCATAGACCCCGACGTGGCTGAGCAGCACGATGCGCCGCACTCCCGCGGCGGCGCAGGCCCCAAACAACTCCATCGAGCCGATCACGTTCTGCTGCACCGCCTGTTCGCGATCCTCGGCGGGCCGTTCGGCGCCGGCGAAATCAAGGTGCACCACCACCTCGATCGCCTCGGCGCGCAGCAACTCAACGAACTGCTTCCCCGAAAGCCTGGCGGCGAACCATTCGGCGCGTCCGACGGGGGCGGGAGGGCGGGCGCGCCCCAGGCCAACGATGCGCGCCTCGCGATCACGACTGATCAACTCCGCCACTCGCGCGCCGAGCAACCCATCAATCCCGTTGATAAAAACCCGGGTCATGGCCTTGCTCCTACGCAACACTGTCGCGCAGCCACCGCTCGAGACCCTCTTTGTCCATATCGGAGTTGCTCAGCGCCCGAAAGACATACGCAAGTTCGCTGGAACTGATCTCGGGTTTCAGCGCAACCCCGTTCACTTCAAGAAACCGCAACAGGGCCAGCAATGCCGTCGCCTCATTCGCACCTACAAACGGATGGCTCTTAACAATCAAGTAAACCAGCACAGCCGCCTTGGCGCACACATCGGGATACAACTCGGCGCCAAACATCTCCTGACGCGGGGCATTCACCACGGTCAGCAATCGATCCTGGCTCTTGATCCCGAGCAGGCCACCATAGCGTTCCACGGCATAGGCGTGCAGGTCAAGAAGCTCTTCTCTCGTCAGGTAATTCATTGCTACGAACCATCTGCCGCGGCAACGCTGCCACGACAGTCCAGACGCTTACAGCCCGGCGATCTGACGGAAGGCCTTGTCGTACTTATCGCTCACCTCTTTGGCCCAGGCGCGGAGCTGCGGGCTCATGGGGCGGCGCAGCAGCACCTCCTGCTCGGTGAAGATGATTTCGACGATCTCCTCCTCCCCCAGACCTACGGCGCGCAGCCATCCCTGCACCACCGGGGGCAGGTTCTCGCGCTCGATCGTGAACGATCGGGGCATTGGCTTACTCCTTGCTGGCCATCATTCACACGACCCCGCACGCGCCCTGGGAGCGCCGCGTTGCGTCGGGTCGCTGGCGGCTTTGCCGCTCAACATCGGGACGAAGCAGCATTTTCTGGAAGGGCGCAGTGCTCCCCGGACCTCATTCCGGAGGAGGGGAGGGGCAAGCGGGTTTCCCACGCTCCTTCCTCACTCTACTTTGTCACTTGCCGCGGCTTCCGCTGGGAGGAGGTTCGGAGGGGTCCAACCCCTCTGAACTTTCCCCTTCCTGGTGCGGCCCAGCTTCGCCGCGCCGCACCAGGAAGGGAAGATCTTCGGGGGCCTGCGGCCCCGCAACCCCCGCCAGGAGCAAAGTGACACAGTAGAACTTCCTGGTCTGTAAACAACGTCTTTCGCTGAAGCCCCCCCCCCTCCCCAACCCGCCCCCGCCGGGGGAGGGCGCCTGGCGCCTCCCCCCAACGGGGGGAGGCCGGGAGGGGGGCGAAAATGCCACGAAACTTTCGTTACAGACTACTCACTCTTCACGTTTCCGCATATGGGGAAACAGGATCACCTCACGGATGTTGGGCCGGTCGGTCAGCACCATCAGGATCCGGTCGATCCCCATTCCCAGGCCGCCCGTGGGCGGCATGCCATAAAGCAGCGCGTTGAGAAAATCCGTGTCCATCTGGTGGGCCTCTTCATCGCCGGCGGCGAAATCGCGGCCCTGTTCCAGAAAGCGTTGTTCCTGGTCAAAGGGGTCGTTCAGCTCGGTGAAGGCATTGCCCACTTCCATCCCGGCGACGAAGGCCTCGAAGCGTTCGGTAAAGGCGGGATCATCGGGCTTGCGTTTCGCCAGCGGCGACAGTTCCACCGGGTAGTCGAGAATGAAGGTCGGCTGCACCAGGTGGGGCTGCACATACTCGCTGAACAGTTCATCAACCTGCTTACCCCAGGTCGGTTTCGGTTCGAGCTTCAGATTGGCCGCGGCGATGGCTTCGCGCAGGGCCCCGAGGGTGCAGACCTCACGGATGTCAATGCCGGTGCGCTCCACAATCGCCTCGGCCATGGTCATGCGCGCCCAGGGGCGGTCGAAGTCAAGCTCCTGGCCCTGGTAGCGGGCGCGCGGCGAGCCGGTCGCGGCGATCGCCATCTCGCGCATCAGTTCCTCGACCAGCAGCATCATATGGGTATAATCGGCGTAGGCCTGGTAGCACTCCATCATCGTGAACTCAGGGTTGTGGCTCCGGTCAACGCCCTCGTTGCGGAAGTTTTTGCCGATCTCATAGACCCCGGGGTAGCCCCCGACAATCAGGCGCTTGAGGTAGAGTTCGGTGGCGATACGCAGATACAGCCCCTGGCCCAGCGCGTTGTGATAGGTCGTGAACGGTCGCGCCGCGGCGCCGCCGTAGACGGGCTGGAGCACCGGCGTTTCCACTTCAAGGAAGCCCCGCGCGTCGAGCACGCGCCGCATCGCGGTCACGGCCCGCGCGCGGGCGCGGAAGATCTCACGCACCTCGTGGTTGACGATCAGATCGAGGTACCGCTGGCGGTGACGCTCCTCGACATCCTGCAGGCCGGCCCATTTTTCCGGAGGCGGGTTGATCGCCTTTGCGAGCAGTGTCAGTGCGGTGACGAAGAGCGAGGCCTCGCCCGTCTTCGTGCGGCGCAGGATGCCGCTGGCCTGCACGATGTCGAAGGTGTCAAGCTCATCGCGAAAACGCTCGAACCAGACCTCACCCAGGTCGGCGCGGCTGATCCAGAGTTGCAGGGTCCCGGTGCCATCATCGAGGTGCGCGAAGGCGATCTTGCCCATGATACGGCGCGCGCCGACAATGCGCCCGGCAATGGTCACCGGCGCGGCGGCGGCGGCAAGGTCGTCGAAGCGCGCGAGCACCTCGGCCACCTGATGGGTGGGCGCGGCGCGGGTAGGAAAAGGATCAATGCCCGCGGCGCGCAGCCGTTCCAGCTTGGCGGCCCGTTGGGCCTGCAGATCGTTTAGTTCCATAAGCGCGTTTCGTCGCCAGAATCAGGCGGCCCGGCCATCGCGCCAGCGCGGCGCACTCGTCTCATTATACCATCGCTTGCGCCGCTCTCCGCGCCGGTGATAGTGTGCCGACGTGGGGTCCGGGGCTTGCCCCGAAGACTTTGAGCCGATCCGAATACCTTCTGTAGGAAGGTGGGGCAACCGGGTTTCCCCGCCTCCCTCCCCGCAGGGAGGGCGTAGTCCTCACAGAAAAGGGTCGGATAACCAGGTTATCCGGATAGGATCTTTGTACAGGCCCTGTGACACCCCCCACGCGACTTGATACGATCGGGCGTCTTTGCTATAATAGGGGTCGCTGGCCCCCATAGTCTAGCGGCCTAGGACGTCACCCTTTCAAGGTGAAGATCGCGGGTTCGAATCCCGCTGGGGGTACCACGATACGCGAAACGCCAGGGTAACACCCTGGCGTTTCGGCTATCTGGCGGGAGGCCCCAACCGTGCCGGATTGCGGGGGAGAGGCATCCTCGTCCGCGCCGATCCCACAATGGTTTACCCTTTATCGAGGACCTGGAGCACTTCCTCCAGCGCGTCCACCCCGCCCTGGTTGTAGGCGACCCACGGGATCGCCGGGCGCTCGCGGGCCTGCTGCGCCCGCAGCGCCGCCTGCCAGGTTGCGAGATCCTGCGCCACGACGGCGCGAGGGTCTCCACCCGCTTCCTCCCTCAGCCGCCGCCGGAGGGCGCTTAGCGCCACCAGTCGCCCCTCGTCGTATTTCATCCCCCCGGTCACTCGACCGTCCTGTTGCAAGCGGCAGACATTCGTGCCGCCCGTCTGGTCGGTTAACCTGCGCTCCGCCACGGCGATGCGCTGCTCGAGCAGGCGCGCGAGTTCTTCGTTCATGTGGCCTCCGTTGGGTATCCTTTCGTGACCCGTGCAGTGAAGCCTTACAACAGCGAGGCGAAAGAGTTTTCTGGCAGCAAGCGGCCCTCCCGGCCCCTCCCGCCATGCAGGGAGGTGAGAAAAGCGGAGCAGGCGTATCTCCAACCCGCCAGCGACGGTTCACAGTATGCGGCGCGCGCCGCCCGTTGTCGAGCGTGAAGGAGAGGAACCAGCCATGCTCTGTCGCCACTCGCTCATTCTGGTCCTCGTCGCTGCGGTCATCGTTGCGTCTGTTCCTCCGCCAATCGCCCGCGCCCAGACGGCGCGGTTGCCGGCCCTGCCCGTGATCGAGGCGGGCGCTCACGTGGTTGAGGAGCCGTTCCGCAGCTTCATTCTGGCCCACGGTGGTCTGGAGTGGTCGGGGCAGCCCCTCAGCGCCGAGTTCTACGATGCCGAAAGCCGCGCCTATGTGCAGTACTTCACCTATGTGCGGCTGGAGCGCCGGGGGGACACGGTGGAACTGGCGCGCCTGGGGAGCCTGTACACCGCTGACCGCCAGGACGAGGCCCCGTTTCACCCGGTGGCGCCTGTCCAGTTCAACGCTTCTGAGCGCGTCTTTGTCCCCGCGACGGGGCATACTCTGGGGGGCGCCTTTGCCTGGTACCATAGCCGGCACGGCGGCACGTCCCTGCTCGGTTATCCGATCTCTGAGGAGTTCTACGAAATCCAGCCCGATGGTTCGCCGCTGCTGGTGCAGTACTTTGAACGGGCGCGTCTGAGTTACCACCCCGAGCACGCCGGTAGCGACAATGACGTGCAGCGGGCGCCCCTCGGCGCATGGATGGTCGCTGCCACGGCGCCCGCCGCAGCGGTCTCTCCCCAACCATTGAAGCCGCTGGCCAGCGCCAGCATGCGCTACCGGGTCGGGAGCAGTAGCGGCGCGAACATCGAACTGGCGTCCGCGCGCCTCAACGGTGTTGTCCTTGCTCCCGGAACGGAGCTTTCCTTCCTCAGGACGCTGGGGGACATCTCCGCTGCCAGTGGCTTCCGGCCCGGTCCAGGTATTGTCGGTAGCCAGGTGGTGGAGAACATGGTCGGCGGTGGGGTCTGCGTCGTGGCAACCCTGCTCTACCGCGCGGCCTGGGAAGCCGGCCTGCCAATTGCCGAACGGCGCGGGCACAGCCGCTGGCTGACCGCCTTTGCCGACCGGCCCGGCCTCGATGCGGCCGTGGCCGACCCCGGTCTGGATCTGCGCATCCGCAATGATACCGGCGCGCCCCTCTACCTGGTGGTTACCGCGCGCGGTGGCCACGCAACGCTGACCCTCTGGGGGCGCGGCGACGGGCGCGTCGTAACCCTCGGCGCGCCACAGGTAGGCCGCGGCGACCCGCTGACGGTTGTCACCACGCGGCTTATCCGCGCCTCCAGCGGTGAGTTGCTGCGAAGCGAACGTGTGGTGACAACCTATCGTCTGGCCAGGTAGCCGGCAAGCCGGTTGCGTCCCTCCGGCGCGGAGACGGGGGCAACCTGCTTGCCCCCGTCTCCCTCCAACTGCATGGCCGGGGCAACGTCCGCCATGGCGCCTGGGTGTTGGTCACGCCGCCCGGTCGTGATGAGCGCAGAAGCCGAAGAGCTCTGGGTGACAAATATCGAAGACTTATTCACAGACTGACTGGACTTTATCACTTGCCGCAGTTTCCGCTGCGAGGAGGTGCGGAGGGTCTACACCCTTCCGAGCTTTCCTCTTCCTGGCGCGGTGCGGCTTCGCCGCACCGCGCCAGGAAGATAAAGATCTGCGGGGGCCGCAGGCCCCCCTCGCCAGGGGTAAAGTGACAGAGCTAATCACCGGCGCGTGGTAACTTTGCTTATACTTACAGTCGGGAAAGCAGGTTGCCGGGAGGGCCCTGCCCTCCCGGCCCATCCCGCAGGAAGGTCCGGACAGGCTATAAGGAGGCAGGTATGCAGCGCAAACGCTGGAGTGATCTGAGCCCGACCACGCGCCTGGTCATACTCGTGCTGGGCGGTGTGCAGTTGAGCCTGCTGGCCGTGGCCCTGGTTGACATCATCCGCCGGCCTCAGGAGCAGATCCGCGGCAACAAGTGGCTCTGGGTCGGGGTGTCGTTTATCAACTTCGTCGGGCCAATCGCGTACTTCCTCTTCGGCCGCCAGGGACGCACGGTCTAGTGCCACGTCCGAGTTTCGTTGTTGGGCCGAAGCATTGGCGCAGTCAATGCTTCGGCCTTACTACGTCACGCGCGTGCCGCAGTTGGGGCAGAACATCGCCGTTCCCGGCATCTGAAAGCCGCAGACGCCGCACTGCTTCACCGTGGGGGTGCTGGCAGGCGGCGGGCCGTAATCAATCGGCACCGACTGGCTCGGGGGCGGCGGGGCGGGCGCGGGCGGTTCGACGTAGACCTCCGCCTGCGCCTGTTTCAGTTCCTCTTCTTTCATCACCAGCGCCGAGCGCAGTTGATCCACCGCCGCGCTCAGTTCGGCCAGGGTTGCCGACTGGATCTGACCGGCGCGGAGCAACTCGTAGGCCCGCTGCCCCAGCTCGTTCAGCTTCGAGTCTACCTGCCGACGAAGCTCATTCACCTCACTCTGCAGGCGCGTGGTCCTCTGGAACTTCTCGGCCTCAAATCTGGCCCGGTCAACGCTCTGGGCTATGGTTCGGCTAATCTGATCTAACAAACCCATGGGGACGCCTCCTTGGACGAACTGATCTCGCGCGCGTCTGCGCGTGTCCGAGGATAAGACGCGCCAGCGAACACGAGGGATGCAACCACGGATATTCTAGCACATCGTCCCTCCGATACCCCATAGTAAGTCCCACGGTAAGCAAGCACGTAAGTACTATGGACGGCCCGGAACCGTGTTCGTACCATAGCAGTGGCAGGCATGCATTGCCCCTGTCATCTGGAACAACCCTGCCAGTGTTTGAGGGTCTCCCCTATGGATGATTTCCCCGTTGTCGAGGCGACCAGGGGCCTGGTCACCTTGCTGGAACGTCACCGTGCCGACTTTCCCCAGCTCGGCGAGGAACTCGAACGCCACCGGCGCCTGAGCGACACCCTGGCCGAACGGCGCGAGCGCAGCGCGCAGGCGCTGATGGCCTGGCGCGCCGCGCTTGCCCGCCGCTGGGGGTGCGAAGTCGCCGCGCAGCGGATCTATGCCGACGCGCAGCGCCTGTTGCGACGCTACTATCAGGACAGCCCGGCGCATGTCCGGGTGGTTGCGCCGGCTCACCCCGATCACGTCCGTACAGCCGACGCGCTGTTACAGGAGGTGCTGCGTCTCGCCGCGACCCTGGAGGTGCTCGCGCTGCCCCCGCCCTTCGCCGCCGACCTGCGCGCCGATTTACGCGCCGCCGCGGACGATCTCGCCGCGGCGATCGAGCAGACCAGACGCTGCGAGGTGGAGCGTCGTCGCCTGCATACCGAGGAGCAAATGGCCGCCCAGATGGCGCTGCAGGCGAGTGAACGGAGCCGTCGTCTGCTCAGCCAGTACGTTGGCGAGGAGGATCTCCGCTGAACGCTTCCCCGGGGGGCGCAGATCTCCCGGGAAGCATGCAGCGGAGGGCGCAGACCTCTTGTTCCGCCCGCCGCGGCAGGCTCGTTCTGGCTGCTTCAGGGCGCGCCCGCCGCGGGCGGAACAGGGGCGCGCGGCGAGGCATAGCCTCCCCACGCACCCCTGAACGCTAATGTAGGTAGGAACGCAACTCTTCACACTTCTCCTGGGAGCGAGGGCTTCCAGCCCTCGTTGTGGCTTCGAGGGCGAGACGTCCTCGCCCCCGGGCTCTCCCGTTACCCCAGGTGTGAACAGTTACGCAGGAACCACGTCTCACACCGCTCCGACCGATGGCGCCAGCAGGCTGAGCTGGGCGCGCAGGGCGGCGATGCGGGCGGTGTTGCCGCGCTCCTCGCCAAGGGTTGCCAGCTGGTGCTTTTTCTGGGCCAGTTCGGCGCAGGCCTCGTAGAAGCGCCGCCACGTCTGGCCGCGCATCCGCGCCCGCGCCTGCCCGCGGATCGAGATCGCCGTGCGGTAGTGCTCCTCGCTAATGGTGCCCAGGTCCACCTCCTCGCGCAGGTAGAGGCGCATCCAGCGCTGTTCGCGCAGGATTTCCCCGATCACGATCCCGAACACCACCAGCCAGCTAATCCAGTCCACCATCAGGGTCGCGACCAGCCCACCCAGACTGCCCGCCAGAACGGTGGCCATGGCGTTGTGCAGGGCGTGGAGGAACACGGCCATGGTCCATCCGAGCAACGGGGCGATCACCTTGATGGGCCAGTGGGGGTTCAGGCGCGCCACGGCCAGGCCGATGCCGATGAAGGCGGTATAGACGGCGTGGCCCCAGCCTCCGAGGATGACGCGCAGCACAAAGAGCGCGATCATCCCCGGATAGCCGTCCTCGGCATAGCCCCCAAAGTAGAGGTAGAGCACGTTCTCGGTAGCGGCGAAGCCCAGGGCGGTGATCGCGCCGTAGACCATCCCATCGAGGATCGAGTCGAACTCGTGGGGAAAGGCCAGGAAGATGATTACGACGGCCAGACCCTTGAGAGTTTCCTCAACCAGCGGCGCAACCAGCGCGGCGCCGGTCAGGTCGATCAGGAAGGGGTCGCTGATGAAGATCTCGAGGCCCAGTTGGAGCACGGAACTCCACACGATGGCGCCAAGGGTGGCGACGAAGGCGCCCCAGCCGAAGGCCCCGACGAGCAGCCGCAGCGGTTCTTTCTCGAAGCGGTCGAGCCAGTAGACAATCGCGGCGTAGAACAAGGCGGGAATGAAGCTGAGCAGGACGGCGATCAGAAAGGGCATAGGGCGCTTCTCCAGGGGGCGGCGCTGGGAGGCGATAGGGAGACGGGCGGTCGCTCACAGCACGCCTTTGGTGCTGGGAACGGCGCCGGCCAGGCGCGGGTCGTGGCGCGTGGCGGCGTCGAGGGCGCGCCCGAGGGCCTTGAAGAGGGCCTCGACCTTGTGGTGGTCGTTGTGGCCGTAGAGCACCCGGGCGTGCAGGTTCAGACGTCCGTGGGTGGCAATGCTTTCGAGCAGATGGGCGATCAGGTCGGTGCCGAGCTGGCCGACGCGGGGGGTGACAAACTCGGCCTCCACCACGCAGTAGGGCCGCCCGCCCAGGTCCACGGCGACCAGGGCCAGGGCTTCGTCCATGGGCACGAAGCTGTGGGCGGTGCGCACGATGCCGCGGCGCTCGCCGAGGGCCGCGTCGAGGGCGCGCCCCAGGCAGATGCACGTGTCCTCGGCGGTGTGGTGCTCGTCAACGTGCAGATCGCCGCGGGCGGTCACGCTCAGGTCGAACAGCCCGTGCTTCGCCCAGAGGGTCAACATGTGGTCGAGAAAGCCGATGCCGGTATTGACGGCGGCCTGACCGCTCCCGTCGAGGTTGAGACTGAGCCGGATCTCTGTCTCGCCGGTGGCGCGGTCAATGGTGGCGGTGCGTGGCGCGTGCATAGGTTCGGCCCTGACTATTCGGCTTCGCGCCGGAGACTGCGCGCGCTGCTGAAGCCATCGGGGTAGCGACGGCGCAGTTTCTCAATATTCTCGTGCATCACGTCGCCGAGGCGCAGACCAAGCGCGTCACAGGCGAGGGCCACGTACCAGAGCACATCGCCAAGTTCCGCCCGTAGCGCACCCTCATCGAGGGGATGATCGTGGAAGAGGTGTTTCTTGAGGGCGTCGCTGAACTCGCCGGCCTCGCCGGTGAGGCCCAGGGCGGCGTTGAGCAGGCGCGCGCGTTCATCGCGCCCGGGGGCCTCGGTGCGCAGGGCCAGGCGCTGGTACTCGTTGGCGTCCATTTTATGCTCCAATCAGGCGCAGGAGTTCGTCGAGCACGGCGCCGTTGGCGCCGATACCCTCGCCGCCCTCGATGGTCGGCGTGCCCCGCCAGTCGGTGAAGGCGCCACCGGCCTCGGTGAGAATGGGCAGCAGCGCGGCGGCATCCCAGACGTTCATCACCGGGTCGAGGGCCACCTCGGCGCGCCCGGTGGCGACCAGGACGTAGCCGTAGCAGTCGCCCCAGGTGCGAAACAGCCCCGCGGCGTCGAGGATGCGGGCGAATGCTTCGGCTTTGCCGTAGCGGTCGTAGCCCCCGGCAACGGTGGCCACCACCAGGCTCTCGCGCAGGGTCGCGACGGTGGAGACGCGGCAGGGGCGCCCGTTCCAGGTGCAGCCCAGCCCCCGCGCGGCGGCGACAATCTCGCCGAGGGCCGGCATGTGCACCACGCCGGCTACCGGCTCGCCCTCGCGCAGAATGCCGATCATGACCCCGTAGAGCGGCACCCCATGGATGAACGATTTGGTTCCGTCAATCGGGTCGAGCACCCAGCGATAGGTCGCTCCTGGCGGGCCGCTGAGGCCCTCTTCTTCGCCGAGAACGGCGTGGTTGCGGTAGCGCCCCTGGATGGCCTCGCGCAGGTAGGCTTCGGCCTCGCGGTCGGCCACGGTGACCGGCGAGGCGTCGGCCTTGCGCTCCACCACCAGGTCCCGCTGGAAGTGACGCAGGGTGATCTTTCCGGCGTGAATGGCGATCTGGTTGGCGAAGTCGAGCAGTTCGCGCAGTTCGGCGCCCATGGGTTTCTCCTTGGACTCGAGCCGCCCCTAGTGTACCACGCCGATGCCATTTGGGATTTTGGATTTGGGATTTTGGATTTGGCGTCGCAGCGGGACCTGGCGGTGATGGGCGCGCGATCCACTCAACAGCAACCGGTGTCAGTTGTTGAGAAAATACTCGTCGCGCGGCAACAGGTCGGTGTTTATCTCGCCCTGGCGCGGCGTTTCCGGCGTCCAGAAGTCTGCCGGCTGCGAACGGATAAACTCTCGAACCCGTTCGGGTTCGATCCCGCCCCGGTGCAGGTGCGCGCGGACGTCCGGGTCATCGAGGCGCTGGAGCAGCGCCTCCGGCTGGTAGGCTATCGGCTCGTTTCCGCCGAGCAGCATGAAGTTGCCGATCTGCACGCCGTAGGGGAAGACCTGACGGAAGGTGATCGCGGTGCGTTCGGTGGGCATCCACTGGGCCATGACACCGCCCGTGGCCAGGCGGGCGCGCGCCTGTTCGAAGAACTCGCGCGAATAGAGCAGGCCGCTGCCGGCGCGCCAGGGCAGGACCGCATCGGCCTGGATCAGGTCAAATCGCTGGCTGGTGTGCGCCAGGGCATGCCGTCCATCGCCAACCACCAGGCGGTAGCGGGGATCGGCAAACAACGCCTGGAGGGGGGCGCTGGCCGTGCCCCGGGCAAAGGTCGTCAGCGCCGGGAGTTGCGATCCTACCAGTTCAACCGCCAGGATACTCCGGGTTTCGGGTCGCAAACCGGCGCTGTAGGGGGTGCCGCCGGAGCCGACCCCGATAATCAACATGTCGCGCGGATACGGATGCGCCAGGGCGGGCACTGTGCCGAGGATGACGTGGACATCGAGAAAGGGCACTTCGCCTTGCGCGTTCCCGCTGGCGTAGAGGGTCGCCCGTTCGCCGTGCGCGATAATTGCGGTGACACCGGTGGAGTCCTCCACCACCGTGGCCTCGGCCCACCCGCTGCCGTGCAGCGCGGCCCAGAGCCGGCTGTTCGACGGGATGAGGGCCACAAGCGCCGCAAGCGCCAGGGCCAGGGTGAGGGGCAGCGCGCAGCGCGCGGCTCGGGGTCGCGGGAAGGCGCAGACCAGCGCCCCAAGGGCGAAGCCCAGGCCGACCAGCGCGAAGATGACGAGCACCCCGCTGGTGCCGAAGGCGTCGAGCAAGAGCGTGCCAGTGAGGGTAGCGCCTGCCACGTTACCGAGCAGGTTGGCCATCTGAAGCAGGCCGACGTTCCGCCCAACGCTGGCCGTCTCGGTCTGTACCGCCTTTTGCACGAAGGGCAGCGTGAGGCCGATCAGCAGATTGGGGGGTAACAGGAGCGCCAGCGGCAGGACCACCAGCAGCAACATCTGCGTGCCGAAGGACTGAGTGGTGATCGCCACGCCAGGGGTCGCGTCGCTCATACGGGTAGAGAGGACGCAGAGGACCAGCACCGACCCGAGCACGTAGAGCATAACGGCCGCCTGGGTCAGCATGAACCAGGGCCGGGGATCGGCGGCGCGCCGCACCAGGCGCGCGCCGAGGGCCGTGCCCATCCCATCGCCGAGCAGCACCAGGGCCACCAGAATGGCGAAGGTGTAGGCAAAGGACTCAAGCGGCACGCTGAGGAGGCGGAACCAGACCACCTGCAAGCCGATGGCGAGAAAGCCGGAGAGAAAGACCAGCACGCTCCACTGCCACAGGCGCGCGGACCGGCCTGCCGGCGCGTCTTGCCGCGCCAGAGGACGGCCATCGTTGGCGGCGAAGGTTGGCGCGACAACGATGGCTGCCACCCCGACCACGGCGCTGAGGACCGCGCCGGCATACGAGGCCCCATCGAAGCCCAGCATGCCGATGAGCAGGCACCCGCCCACGAGCGCGCCCAGGGCCGCTCCGATGATGTTGATCGCCTCCAGGCGCCCGATGGTCTGCGGCGCCTCATCAAGGGAGCGCACCAGCGCCCGCGACAGGAGCGGCAGCGACAGGCCCATCAGGGTGGTAGGGATCAGCAGGGTGAGGAACGAGGCGGCCATCAGGCCCGTCAGGTTGGCGGCCAGGGCGTGCAGGCGCAGGAACAGCAAATCGTAGAACAGCAATCGTGCGACCAGGGCAAACGCGGCGATCATCAGGTTGCACAGCCCAAACAGACGCACCGCCGCGCGGCTCGAGAGCCGATCGGCGATAACGCCGCCGATCAGGCTGCCGGCGCCCAGGCCGGCCAGGTAGGCCGCCACGATAACCGTAACCGAGCGCACATCGGCCCCGGTGAACAGCCCGAGGAGCCGTTGCCAGGCAGTCTGGTAGAGCAGGGCGCAAAAGCCCGACACAAAGTAGACCCCCAGGATGATCCGTGCTGCCAGGCTGCTCCGCGCCGTAACGAGGGTGGTGGGCGCGCTTCGAGGGTGGGTTGCTGTCTTCATTGGTTTCCAGGTCCCTGCCAGAGGGGAGGTTCGGAGGGGCTTCGCTCCTCCGAACGACCCTTTCCGGTACGGCGCGGCTTTGCCGCGCCGCGCTGGAAAGGGAAATTCCAGGCGGCCGGCGGCCCCCGCGAATCCTGCCGAGACGATGTTTCGTTGCCGTAATTAATACGCCCTGCAGCCGGAACAACTGGCTCTGAACCATGGCTCCATTGCCAGTCGCCTCCTACCGGCTACTAGCAATGATAGCCAGGAAGTGTTACGGGGGTCTATCGAGAAGCAACGTCAACGGTAGGTCCGCTCGACGGGATAGGCCCGTCGTCGCCGCCGGGGCATGAGCAGGGTGAGCGCCGCGCCGGCCACAAAGCCGCCGATATGGGCCCAGAAGGCGACCCCGCCCTCGGTGATCTTCCCCAGATCCTGAACACCCAGAAACAGTTGCATCAAGAACCAGAAACCGATCCACAAGAACGCGGGAATGCCAAAGGTGCCAAAAAAGATCGAAAACGGCCAGATGAACAGATTGACCCGTGCCACCGGGAACAGCAGCACATAGGCCCCCAGCACGCCGGAGATGGCCCCGCTGGCCCCCAGGTTCGGGATCGGCGAGAGCGGGCCGGTCAGATACTGGGTCATCGTGGCGGCAATCCCGCACAACAGGTAGAAGATCGCATAGGGAACGCGGCCAAAGACATCCTCAACATTATCGCCAAAGATCCACAGGAAGAGCATATTGCCGAAGATGTGCCCGAAGCTGCCGTGCAGGAACATTGCCGTAAACATGGTTACCAGCACCCAGAGACTACCGCGTCCCTCCAGCAATGCGGTGAGCTCCAGCGGCACAAAGCTGAAACGCAGGGTGAACTCGACGCCCTGCAGCAACTGGAGCACAAACACGATCACGTTCAAGATCACCAACGTCAACGTCACAACGGGAGTGCGGCGGGTGGGATTCTCGTCGCCTATAGGTATCACCCCTGTGCCTTTCTGCGCCGCGAGCGCTTCGAGATGCTCAGGTTTTATTGTACATGGCCCGGGCCTGCCGTGAAAGCCGTGCCGGCCGTAATACAGGGCTCAAGCAACGTCCGCCTCCGGCGGGGGGAGGGGCGGGGTAGCCGCCCGATACCGTTTCAACGAAACATGTGGAGTGTGGGGCGCTCTCCGAAGACGTTGCATGAGCCCCGGGGCGTAATGTGCCATCCCTCTGCCGGAAGGGAGGGTGTGGGAAGGCGCAGACCTCCCACAACCTCCCGTGTTCACGTTGCGGGCACGAAGGTGTTTCCGGCGTCCCACAGATGGGTGACGCGGGCCTGGCCGTCATCGTCGAGGGTCAGGGCGTAGAGATCGGGGAGGGTCATACGCTGCTCGAAGGCAAGATCCACCGAGGGGTCGAAGTGCCGGAGGATGAGGGCCAGCAGGGCGCCGTGAGTGGCGATGGCGATCTGCTGGTCGGCGTGGCGGCGCGCCAGGGTCTCGATAACGGCCACGCCGCGCCGCTGCGCCGCGGCGTTGGACTCGCCGCCGGGGAAGGCATAGTTGGGGTTCGCCCAGGTGGCGGCCGTGGCCGCTTCGCGCTCCGCGTCGGGCACATCACCGAGCTGGCGCTCGCGGAGGTCGTCGCGTTCGACCACCTCGAGGCCGAGGGCGCGGGCCAGGGGCTTCAGCGTCTGGCGCGCGCGGCGCGAGGGGCTGCTGTAGAGCGCCACGATGGGCCGCCCGGCAAGCAGCGCCGCCAGGTGCTCGGCCCCGGCGCGCCCGGCATCCGAGAGGGCGCGTTTGCCCTCCGCGGCGCGGACGGCGTGCGCATGGCGGATCAGGTAGATTGTGGTGGGCATCGGGGGGTCTCCAGACTCATCGGAGGCTTCCAGCAGGGGGCGCCGCTCGATTGCGGGATCGGCGACGGGTGTGCTCATGCCTGACCCTCCCCGGTTAATTGCGCCATCATCCGCCGTGCGATGGTCACCGCCTCTTCCGCCAGCGCCAACGCCTGACCAGCCTGAGCCTCATCAAACAGATCCCACGATGTCAGGTTCTGGTCCTCGACGCCGTAATTGGTTTTGAGGTACACCGCACCATCCAGGGCGATATCAAGGTACAGCGCCGGTAGATGGGCCGCGAACTCAGCGAGCGTTTTGCCAGTGACCACCCTGCCAGCGCCGGTAGCGCGGCCGCTCCCCGGGCAACGAGGGCGGTGGGCGCCCAGATCAGGCGAAGGCCGCCAGGAAAAACAGTCAGAGCTTGCGTTTCATGGCGGGACTCCTCTCGTATTGACAGCATGGATAGTATGCCACGAGGCAGGGCTGACGCAAAGTCCGCCTCCAGCGGAGGGTGTGACGAAACGTCTTGCACGCTCCCCCTCGCCCGGCGGCTGAAGCCGCGGGCTACCGATGCGAAGCCCGCCGTTCGGCTGAGCCTTCGTCCTGGCTCAGGCCAGGGCTCACGGCGAAGCCTGCGCGGGCCATACCGGATGTAATGCTTAATCGTCATCAGCCGCCGGGCGCAGGGGAACGTGCAAGACGTTTCGTCACACCCCTCCACCCCTTTACTTCGGCCTGTGTTATACTTTATTTAGACCATCAAAGCAATGTTGCTTGCCAATGCCAGGAACGCGCCGCCGCCATCACCATGAGCGTCCTGGATCGTACCGGCGCCAACGGGCCCGTTCGCCCGTGGAGGAACATGGAACCATGACCGCTGCTGCCCGTCTCGGTTCTGAACTGTCTGAGAATGATCAGTCTGATGATAAACCCGGTCACGAGTGCGGCATCTTTGGCATCGTGCATCCCGATGCCGATGTCGCGCGGCTGACCTTTTTCGGCCTCTACGCCTTGCAGCATCGCGGGCAGGAGAGCGCGGGGATCGCTGTATCCAACGGACGCGCCATCCGCTACCACAAGGAGATGGGCCTGGTGGCCCAGGTCTTCAACGAAGATAAACTGCGCCCGCTCACCGGCTTTATGGCCATCGGCCACACCCGCTACTCGACCACCGGCTCGTCGCGCATCGAGAACGCCCAACCCTTCGTGGTCGAGAGCGCCCTTGGCCCGCTGGCCGTGGGCCACAACGGCAATCTGACCAACGCCGCCGCGTTGCGCCGCGAGTTGCTCAACCGCGGGGTCGGTCTGACCAGCAGCAGCGACTCGGAGGTCATCACGCAGATGCTGGCCGGGGGCGAGGGCCGCACCTGGGAGGAAAAACTGCGCGTGTTTATGGTCCGCGCGCAGGGGGCCTACTGCCTCACGGTGCTCACCCGGGAGACGCTCTACGCCGTGCGCGACCCGCTGGGGTTGCACCCGCTCTGCCTGGGGCGCCTGGGCGAGCGAGGATGGGTGGTAGCCTCGGAGAGTTGCGCCTTTGGCCCCATCGGCGCCGAGTTTGTGCGCGATGTCGAACCCGGCGAGATCGTGGCGATTACCGAGGACGGCCCCCGCACCGTGGCGCTGATGCCTGCTCCCCATCGGGCGGAGTGTCTCTTCGAGTACATCTACTTCGCCCGCCCGGATAGCGTGCTCCACGGCGCGGCGCTGCACGCCGTGCGCGTTGCTCAGGGCCGCGAGCTGGCCCGCGAGGCCCCCGCCGACGCCGATGTGGTCATCGCCGTGCCCGATAGCGCCACTCCTGCCGCTATTGGCTACGCCCAGGAGTCGGGTATTCCGTATACCGAGGGGTTGATCAAAAATCGCTATATCGGGCGTACCTTTATCCAGCCCGATGACCATGTGCGAAAAGTGGGCATTAACCTGAAGTTCAATGCCCTGCCCGACAATCTGGCCGGCAAGCGGGTGGTGCTGGTTGATGATAGTATCGTGCGCGGCAACACCAGCGGCCCGATTGTGCGCCTGATCCGCGAAGCGGGCGCCCGGGAGGTCCATATCCGGGTCTCCTCCCCACCCATCCGCCATCCCTGCTTCCTCGGCGTGGATATGGCCACCTACCCCGAACTGATCGCCCACCGCATGAGCATCCCCGAAATCTGCGCCCACCTGGGGGCCGACAGTCTGGCCTACCTCAGCCTGGAGGGCCTGATCCGCTCTACCCGCCAGGCGCCCAGTGAGTTCTGTAAGGGTTGTTTTACCGGCAAATACCCGGTGCAGATCGAACTGGTCGAGAAGGAGGTCTTTGAGCTGCGTTGAGCATGGGGAACCCGGGTTTCCCCTGGCCCCTGCCGGTGGGAGTGTGCAGAATGCCGCGGTCTTCCCCCGAAGGCCGAATCGACAGAAGTGTGACAAGAATGGCCAGTGACGAGACCCTCGAGCTGGTGGTTGATTCGGTGGCCCAGGGTGGCGATGGGGTGGGCCGCCATGAGGGTCTGGTGGTCTTCGCCCGCGGCGGGTTGCCAGGGGAACGGGTGCGGGTGCGGCTCTACGAGCGCCATCCGAGCTATGCTCGCGGCCAGGTGGACGCGGTGCTCGAGCCTTCGCCCGAACGGGTCGCCCCGCGCCTGGCCGACGGCGACCACGCGCCGTGGCAGCATATCGCCTACCCGGCGCAACTGCGCCTCAAGGCGACGATCGTGCGCGAGCAACTGGTCAAGCTGGCCGGGGTTCCCGATCCGCCCGTGGCTCCGGTGATTGCCGCGCCGCGCCCCTGGGGCTACCGCAACACTGCCCACCTGCACGTAGAGGATCGCCAGGTCGGCTATCACATCGCCGGTACGCGCGCGGTGGCCGATCTGCCGGAGGATCCGCTGCTGTTGCCGGCGCTCAACGAAGCCCTGGCGGGCCTGCGCGCCATCTTGCCCGCCGGTGTGCTTACCGGGGTGACGCTGCGGGCCAGCGCGGCCTTCGGCTACGCTCTGGCGGTGTTGCGCCCCACGCGCGAGGTTCCTGCGCTCGATCTGCTGTTGCTTGCCGAGGCCTGGCGCGCCCACGTGCCCGCGCTGGCCGGCGTGGTGGTCGAGGGCCGCGACTGGCGCGGCGCGGCCTCGGGAGTTGCCAGCCTCCTGGAAGAACTGCAGGGCATCCTCTTTGAACTGGCGCCGACCACCTTCTTTCAGGTTAATCTGCCACAGGCCGAGCGTATGCTCGACCTGGCCCGCGCGGCTCTTCGTCCGGCTCCCGGTATGCGCCTGCTCGACCTGTACGCCGGCGCCGGGGCCTTTGCCCTGCCACTGGCCCGCGCCGGGGCCGAAGTGATTGCGGTGGAGGAGCACGCGGCCGCCGTGGCCGACGGCGAGCGCAGCGCCGCCCTCAATGGCATCGAGGGAGTTCGGTTCGTCCAGGGGGCGGTGGAGCGCGTCCTGCCTGGCCTCGCCGGTCCCTTCGATGGCGCGCTGCTCGACCCGCCCCGCCGGGGTTGCCATCCCGCTGTGCTGGAGGCCCTGGCGCGCCTTGCGCCGCCGCGGGTGGTCTACATCTCCTGCCATCCCGGCATCCTCGGGCGCGATCTGGCCCCCCTCCTGGCCGCCGGCTACCGGCTTGAGCAGGTGCAGCCGCTTGACCTCTTTCCGCAGACGCCCCACATTGAGACGGTGGTGACGCTCAGCCGGGCGTGATAGTGTCTTCCTGGGAGGCCGCCGCAATCCGGAGAGTTGCGCTACTGCGCGTCACGGGTTGCTGCCGTCAAGGATGGCAACAACGGCAGCAGGCCGCTAACCCGCTCGCGCACCTCGTCACGCACGGCGCGAAAGGCCCGTAGCCGCTCATCTTCGTCCTCGACGGCCACCGGGTCGGCGATACTCCAGTGGAGCTGCGTCGCGGCCCGCAGCCACACCGCGCACTCCTCGCGGGCGATGTCGCACACTGTCACCACCACCGCCGAGGTCAGATCGGCCAGGGTATCCACGTGCCTGGCCTGCTGGTAGCCGATATCAATGCCCGCCTCGGCCATGACCTGCACGGCGAGGGGGTGCAAGCGGGCCGGATGGGTGCCGGCGCTGCGCACCGTGATGCGCGCGCCGCTGAGGGCGCGCAGCCAGCCCTCGGCGATCTGCGAGCGGGCGCTGTTGGCCCGACAGAGGAACACCACCGGGGGCATGCGCTCCGGGATCGGAGCAGGGGTGGGCAGGGCCAGCCCGGCGGCGAGGCCCTGGTGCAGGGCGATCAGACCCGGCAGGTGGGCGCTGTAGTAATTCGCCCGCGCGTCGGCATCGCTGCGGTGGACGCGCACCAGGCCGGCCTGGCGCAGCACGTTGAGATGGTACGAGACCAGGTTCTGGGCCAACCCCGTCCGCTCCACCAGTTCGCCCACCTGGTAGTCGCTGCACCGCAGCAGCAGCAAGAGCCGCCAGCGCGTCTCATCGGCCAGCAGCTTCAGGTGTTCCAGTGTTGCCTGTCCTCGCCCGTCCATGGCGCTCCCTGTGTGAACAGCGGGGAAACCGGGTTTCCTCACGCCCCTGCCCGTGGAAGGGCGCCGGGCGTCTCGTGCTGGCTATCGTACCAGATCTGGCTTCGAGGCTCAAGATGTGCTGGCACGCTCCCGGTAGAGGCGGTACAATACCGTATCGGGGGAGCGTCCGGGAGGGTGCAGCCCTCCTATGGCTGTCCTTTTCAGGTTGTGAAGCTCGGAGTATCAGACGTACCCGTCGGGACGCAGCGGGCTGCGTCCTTACGCACGGCCGCTAGATAACCGGATAACCCCGTTATCCGGTCAGGCTCTCATGTCTACTTTGTCACTTGCCGCGGCTTCCGCTGCGAGGAGGTTCGGAAGGAGCCCGCGGCCCCCGAACCCCGCCAGGGGCAAAGCGACAAAGTAGAATCATATTGTCAACGGTGACGCCAATGATGCCAGACCTCTTTCAGCAGGCGGCTCCCACCCTGGGCAACCAGTATGCTGATGACCGGGTGTTGCGCTCGTTCCTGCGGCGCGCGCTCGCGCCAGACGTGCTCGCGGAGGCGGCGCCGGCCCTGGAGCGCATGGGCGAACTGGCCGGCGGCGAGTTGTACCGTCTACAGCTTGCCGACCGGCGCAATGAGCCGCTGCTGACCCAGTGGGACGCCTGGGGCGAGCGGATCGACCAGATTGAGCTTTCGCCGCTCTGGCAGCGCGCCGCTCGCCTCGCCGCCGAGTACGGCCTGGTGGCCCTGCCCTACGAACGGCCCTACGGCGCCGCCTCGCGCCTGGTGCAGTTCGCCCTGGCCTACCTCTTTCACCCCTCCACCGATGTATACACCTGCCCCCTGGCGATGAGCGATGGCGCCGCGCGCACGCTGCTGCGCGCCGGTGACCAGGCCCTCATCGAGCGGGCGCTGCCGCGCCTTGTCAGCCGCGACCCCGATCGCTGCTGGACCAGCGGCCAGTGGATGACCGAACTCCCCGGCGGCTCCGACGTGAGCCGCACCGAGACCATCGCCCGACCCGGCCCCGACGGTCTCTGGCGGCTCTATGGGCGCAAGTGGTTCACCTCGGCGACGACCGGGCAGATGACCCTGGCCCTGGCCCGGCCCGAGGGTGCCCCGGCGGGGAGCCGGGGCCTGGCTTTGTTCTACCTTGAACTGCGCGACGCTGACGGGCGCCTGCAAGGGATCCGGGTGAACCGGCTCAAGGACAAGCTGGGCACGCGCAAGGTGCCAACCGCCGAACTGAGCCTGGAAGGGGCGCCGGCGCGTATGGTCGGCGCGCCGGGCGAGGGGGTGCGGGCGATGGTGCCGATGTTGCAGGTGACCCGCACCTGGAACAGCGTGATGGCCGCTGCCTTCATGCGGCGGGGCCTGGCCCTGGCGCGCGACTACGCCCGTCGGCGGGTGGCCTTCGGCGCGCCGTTGAACCATCAGCCGCTCCATGTCGAGACCCTGGCGGGGCTGCAGGCCGAGTTCGAGGGCGCCTTCCACCTGAGCTTTCTGGTGGCCGCGCTCCTCGGGGCCGAGGAGGCCGGCGAGGCCGACGCCGTGCAGGCCCACCTGCTGCGCGTGCTCACCTCGGTGGCCAAGCTGACGACGGGGCGCCAGGCGGTGGAGGTGCTCAGCGAGGTCATCGAAGCCTTTGGCGGCGCGGGTTACGTGGAGGACACCGGGCTGCCCACCCTTCTGCGCGACGCCCACGTGCTGCCGATCTGGGAAGGCACCACCAATGTGCTGGCGCTGGATACGCTCCGCGCCCTGGCCCAGCCGGGGGCCTGGGAGGCCCTGTGCGCTCTGGTTGAGCGTCTCACTGCCGGCGCCGCCGATGAAGAGTTGAGTCTGGCCGGGCGCCAGGCGCGCGCCGCGCTCGACCACGCCCGGCGCTGGCATGCCGGCGCGGCCAGCGCGCGCCCGCGGCTGGAGCGGGGCGCGCGGCGCCTGGGGTTGACGCTTGGGCGCACGCTGGAACTGGCCCTGCTGATTGATCAGGCCAACTGGTCGCTGGCGGTGGAAGGTGATGGGCGCGCCCGCGCTGCCGCGCTGCGTTTTGCCAGGACGCCCGTTGATCTGATCAGCGACGCTGATTATGACGACCAGGCCCTGGCTGATGATAGCCCGTTGCCGGTGAGTAGTAGCGCAACCATCCGGGTTGCGCCGCTGGAGTGAACCTGGGGAAACCGGGTTTCCCCGTGCCCCTGCC
>JAOACN010000507.1 GCA_026417815.1 Chloroflexaceae bacterium
GTTCACGACAGGCTCACCAGCAACACCCCCACCAGTACCGCCACCACCCCCGCCCACTGCACCCTGACCAGACGCTCGCGCAGCAGCACCCAGGCCAGCAGCACGGTGACGGAGCTAAAAATCGAGGCCAGGGCTGTCACCACGCTGACGTAGGCCGTGGCGATGCCAGTGTTGTAGGCCAGGAAACCGATGGTGTCGAGCGACGTGGCGATCGCGATCATGCCGAGGAGGCGCGGCGAGAGCGGCGCGGGAGGTTGCCGCCGCCAGAGCAGGGCGAGGGCGGCGACGCCGCAGGCCATCACCCGCCCGATGAAAATGGGCCAGGCGCTGCCCAGGCCCGCTGTGACCGGCCCGAGCAGGTAGAAAAAGACCCCATAGGCCAGCGCCGCGCCGAGGGCCGCCGGCACACCCTTCAGCACCAGGGGTTCTCCCCCTCCGCCCCGTGAGACCACCACCACGCCCGCCATCACCAGCGCCACTCCCGCCAGCGTCACCGGGGCGAGCCGTTCGCCCCCCAGCATGGCCAGGCCGGCGGTAACGACGGCGAAACTGGCGCAGATCGGCGAGACGATCATCACCGTGCCCACCGCCAGCGCCCGGTAGAGGAACAGCGTCCCGGCAACGTTCAACGTGTTCACCGCCACCCCCAGCGCCCAGAGCGCCGGGTCGAGCGGCGGCAGGTCGCGGCAGGCCAGCAGCACCAGACCAATGCTGAGCATCCCCGCGGCCTGAATGTACAGCAACGTCGCCAGCGGCCCGATGCGCCGCGAGATGCGGCTCAGGGCGAAATCCCCGCCACCCCAGCCCAGGGCCGCCAGCAACCCGAAGATGACGCCCATCACCGTCCTTTGCCCCGAAAGTACCCCGCTCGAAAGGCCACCGCCGCCACCAGCGCAACCAGCGCCAGGATGATCAGACACTCGATCCAGCCGATGGTCATCGCCCATGATCCTGTAGACTACCGAAAGGGCAAGCATCGGGCCTGCGCGGGAGGGCCTGGGAGGGCGAAGCCCTCTCAGGCTCCCCGTGGTCCGCGCGAGGAGGTGGGGAAACCCGGTTTCCCCATACCCCTGCCTGAT
Organism: Chloroflexaceae bacterium; assembly: GCA_026417815.1. GTDB lineage: Bacteria > Chloroflexota > Chloroflexia > Chloroflexales > Chloroflexaceae > JACAEO01. The sequence continues at coordinate 1,080 of JAOACN010000507.1, forward strand.
GGGAAACGGACAGTAGCGCAACCCACCGCGTTGCGGGCGGGCGAAACCGGGTTTCTCCACGCCAGGGCAACTGTTCACACGTCTTCTGGGAGCGAGGGCCGGAACCCCTCGTTGTGGCTTCGAGGGCGAGGCGCTCTCGCTCCCAGGCTTACTGTCACCCCAGGTGTGAACACGTATACGCCAGGGTCGCCTCGCCATCGGGGCAGGACTGCGCTACAATGGCGGGGTTCGCGCAGGCACGGGCGCGGTAGTGCCAGATCCAGGGCGCACCCCACCGCCAACCGCCGGGCACGGACCGATACTATGTTCGAACGCATCGCGCTGCTCCACAGCCGGCTCCAACTCACCCTTACGGCGCTGATGGCCGTGCTGGTCATCTGGGCGCTGGTATGCGCCCTGCGCGGGCGGGTCGGCCAGGGCTATATCGGGGCGCTGTGGGTGGCGCAGTTGCTCATCGTGGCGCAGTGCGGCCTGGGCACGCTGCTGCTGGCGCGCAACCTGGCGCTGGCGGGGCCGCTGGCGCTGCACATTATCTACGGCATACTGGCCCTGCTGCTGCTACCCGGCGCCATCGCCTACAACCGCGAGCGCGCGGGCCGGGGGGAGGCGCTGCTCTTTGCGACCATCTGTCTCATGTTGCTCGTCATCGTGGCGCGGGCCTACGAAACGGCCCGCTAACACAAACCGCCACGCGGGCGCGTGGCGGCGGTTCATCTGGCTGGGGGACAGGGACTCGAACCCCAACTACCTGAGCCAGAATCAGGCGTTCTACCGTTAAACTATCCCCCACTGGGATGGTGCCGAAGGTGGGATTTGAACCCACACGGGGTTACCCCCACTACGCCCTGAACGTAGCGCGTCTGCCAGTTCCGCCACTTCGGCATGCCATGTTGGCTTACCACCGCGAATTATACGACGGAGGAGGGGCTTTGTCAAACGTGATGCGCTACAGCGTTACAACGCCTTTCCGGGGAAGCCCGGAGGGGCGAACCCCTCCGAGAATCTCGTTCTGGTGCGGCACGACTTCGCCGCGCCGCACCAGAACGAGAAAGGTTGCGGGGGCCGCAGGCCCCCGCAACCCCCATCGAGGTGGATCTAACATCTCTCTAATTGCGGAGTTTGGCGCCTTCAGGTACAATACGCAGCGAATCCGCGTCAACGGTGACCACGGGGAGGGCCTGGCCCTCCCTCGCCAGTTCATCGAGTGTCGTTCCAGAATCAGGGAGGGTGTACGAAGCCATGCCAACGTACGTTTACGCCTGTGATGCCTGTGGCAAGCAGTTCGAGCAGTTCCAGAGCTTCAAGGATGAACCGCTTACCGTGTGTCGCTGTGGCCAGGCGGGAAAGGTACGCCGGCTGATCCAACCGGCTGGCATCGTCTTCAAGGGGTCCGGCTGGTACATTACCGATAGCCGTAAGCCCGATACAAGCGAGAAGAGCGCATCGAGTGAGACTACCGCCGCTAATTCTGACGCTTGAACCCGCCCACCGCCTCGCCCGGCCGGCTGCCCTGGCCCGCCGGCCCCTGCCTTCTCGCCCTGGGTGTGGCTGTAGCTAGGGGCGTCGCGCGCCGCGGCGCCCCTTCAGGTATTTCGGTTGCCTGCCGTCGCTCGAACCCACCCTAGCGGAAGGTTGTGTTATGTCCCTCTCCACTGTTCTGCGCGTACTGCGCGACGATGTGCGCGCGATCTTTCGCAATGACCCGGCCGCTCGCAACCTGGCCGAGGTGTTGCTCTACCCCGGCCTCCATGCCATTATCCTGCACCGCGTCGCCCACGCCATCCATCGCCGCGGCGTGCCCTTCGTCCCCCGCCTGATCTCCCAGATCTCGCGCTTCCTTACCGGGATCGAGATCCACCCCGGCGCCCGCATTGGCCGCGGCTTCTTCATTGACCACGGCATGGGCGTGGTGATCGGCGAAACCGCAGAGATCGGCGACGACGTCACCCTTTATCATGGCGTGACTCTGGGAGGCACCAGCCT
>JAOACN010000571.1 GCA_026417815.1 Chloroflexaceae bacterium
AGATGTGTATAAGAGACAGGTATACCACCATCCCGTGCGGGCATCCGGCGCCCGTGTCGTTTTGGGTTGACGGTAGCGACGGCCGGGCGGGGCGCGTAGCGATGGCCCGGCGGGCACGTAGTGACAGCCCGCCGGGCGGGTAGCGACGGCCCGCCGGGCCGTCGCTACCCGCCGAGGACGGCGCGCACGGTCGTTTCGGGCACGTCGTCGCGGACGGTGACGTTACCTACGGCCGTGGGTAGCACCCAGCGGATGCGTCCGGCGCGCACCTTTTTGTCGCGCAGGGCCAGGGTGAGCACGGCTTCGGGATCGAGGTTGGCGGGAAGGGTGACGCTCAGGCCATAGGCCGCGAGCAGGCGGCGCTGCCGCTCGACGAGGGCAGGGTCACACAGGCCCATAGCGGCGGCGATGCGCGCCTCGGCGTGCATACCAATCGCCACCGCCTCGCCGTGGAGCAGGGCCCAGTCGTCCACCAGGGCCTCGACGGCGTGGCCAATGGTGTGACCGTAATTGAGGATGATGCGCTCGCCCTGCTCGCGCTCGTCGCGGCTGACCACCTCGACCTTCACTGCCACGGCGCGCCGGATGAGGGCGGTCAGGCGGCCGGTCAGTTCGGGGTCCTCGGCGTTCCAGCCGCTGAAGCCCGTTTCGGTCCAGCCGCGCTGGGCGGCGAGTTGTTCGAGTTCGGCGAAGAGGCCAGCCTCGCGGATGACGCCGTGTTTGATCACTTCGGCCCAGCCGGCGCACAACTCGCGGCGGGGCAGGGTGGCAAGCGTATGGGTATCGGCGAGCACCAGGCGGGGTTGGTGGAAGGCGCCGATGAGGTTCTTGCCCAGGGGGTGGTTGATGCCGGTCTTGCCGCCCACGGCTGCGTCCACCATTGCCAGGAGGGTGGTGGGCAGTTGCACCACGGCGATGCCGCGCAGCACCGTGGCGGCAGCGTAGCCCGCCAGGTCGCCCACGACGCCGCCGCCGAGGGCCAGCACCACGTCGCGCCGTTCCACGCCGTTGCCGATCATCCAGTCGTAAAGCCGCCAGAGTTGCTCCTGGCTCTTGCTGGCCTCACCGGAGGGTACGGTGCAATGCTGCACCTGATAGCCCGCCTGGCTCAGCCGGGCGGCAAGCGCCGCGCCATAGGCGGCGGCCACTGCGGCGTCGCTCACGAGCCAGAGGACGCCGCGCAGCCCGAGGGCGCCGAGCCGTTCGGGCAACTGTTCCAGCGCGCCCGCCGAGACGATCACCGGGTAGGCGCCAGAAGCGGTGGTAACGCCAAGTTCAGGTGTCATAGGAGTGGTCCGGTAAGCATGGCCTCCAGTTCAGCGCCGGCAGGGTACTCGTGGTTGCCGGGGGGGACAATCAGCAGCCCGTTGGCGCCGCGGAGGGAGAGCAGGCGCGAGCTGCCCTGGGCGCCTGTCGTCGTCGCCAGCAGGCGTCCGTCGGCCCAGCGCACCACGATCCGCTGGTACTCGGGGCGATCGGGGGCGGGGCGCACCGGCGCGGCAAGGGTGACGCGCGCACGGGGGCGCAGAGGCCGCGCATCGCCCTGTAGCGCGCGCAGCGCCGGGCGCGCGAAGACCTCGAACGAGACCAGCGATGAGACCGGGTAGCCCGGCAGTCCGAAGATCAGTTTTTCGCCAACAGTGGCAAAGGTCGTGGGTTTGCCCGGCTTGAAGGCCACCCGTCCAAAATGAATTGTCCCAATCTCCGCCAGGATGGTCTTGATCAGATCGCGTGTTCCCATACTCGCGCCGCCAGTAGTGATCAGCACATCGGCCTGCTCCAGACCGCGGAGGACCGCCCCCCGCTGCGCGGCCAGGTCGTCACGGACAATGCCCAGCGAGCGGGGCGCGCAGCCGGCCTCGCGGGCCGCCGCGAGCAGGGCGTAGCGGTTCGAGTCGCGGACGCTGCCGGGGGGGCGCGGCGTCCCCGGCTCAACGATCTCGTCACCGGTGGAGAGCACCGCCACACGGGGCCGGCGGTACACGCGCGCGCGCGTGAGACCCAGGGCGGCAAGCAGGGCCACCTCGGGCGGGCCGAGCAGGGCGCCCTGCTCCAGCACCACTGCGCCGCGCGCAATATCCTGCCCTGGCATATGCACGTAGTCGCCTGGCTGCACGGCCCGTTGCACGCGCAGCACCCCGTCACGCTCCTCGGTGAACTCGACGGGGATCATGGCATCGGCCCCGGTGGGCATGGGTGCGCCGGTCATGATCCGGGCGGCCATAGCAGGGCCGATGACCAGATCCGGGGTGTTGCCAGCGGTCACTTCGGCCACGACGTGGCGCTCGGCCAGTCCATCGGCGGCCCGCAGGGCATAGCCGTCCATCGCTGCCCGGGGGCCATCGGGCACCGCTTCAGGCGAGCAAATGGTCTCGGCCAGCACGCGCCCATCGGCGGTAAGCGCATCAACCTCCTCGATGTCAAGAGGCGCAGCGTGGGACAGGATCAGGCCCAGCGCCTCGTCAATTGACACCAGCGGATAGGGCGACTCGCGCGGCATCTCGTGCATACGTATACTCCAGGGGGCGAGGGGCGCCGGTGGTGCGGTGTTGCTGCGAAAGCACAGGTGTCCGATGTAGAGGCGGCGCATCCCGCGCCGTCCTGCTATCAAGGAGGGTACGGCAGGGGCGACCGCTCGCCCCTGCCGTTCTACCTGACCGGTCTGTGGAGATGTGGAGTTGTTTTATCGCACTTCTCCACCTCCACGTCTCTACCCCTCCACGATGCTGGTAATGTGGAGATGCCCCCGGCGCCACCAGCACCCATACGCACAGTATTCTACCACGGGAGGGTGAAGCGCACCGTAGCGCCCTGGCCGGGTGTACTCTCGGCCCAGATGCGTCCGCCGTGGGCCTCGACAAGGCGTCGGGCAATGGCGAGGCCCAGGCCCGCGCCGCCACTGACGCGCGCGCGTGAGGGATCGGCCCGGTAGAAGCGGTCGAAGATCCGTGGGAGATCCTCGGGCGCGATGCCGCTGCCGGTGTCGCGCACCTCGAAGAGGGCCTCGGACGGGCCGGCCCGCACCGCCAGGGTAACCATGCCGCCAGCGGGGGTGTGGCGCAGGGCATTGTTGACCAGGTTCCCGAGGACCTGGGCGATCCGCTGGGGGTCGACGGTCAACTCCGGCACGGCTTCGGCCTCGACGCGCATAGCGATGTTACGCTCCTCGGCCTGGTGGGCGAAGGAGGCGCGGGCATCCTCCAGCAACTGCAGAGGGTTGACCGGCTCGACGTGCAGGGCCAGTTGTCCGGCGTCGGCCAGGGCCAGCAGGCGCAGATCTTCGATCAGGCGCTCCAGCAGCGCCACCTTGTCGAGCAGCCCGTCGATCTGTTCGGCCTCGGCACGATACACGCCGTCCTGGATACCCTCCAGGCGGCCCTTGATGATCGAGAGCGGGGTGCGCAACTCGTGGGCCACATCGGCTGTCTCTTATACACATCTGACGC
>JAOACN010000587.1 GCA_026417815.1 Chloroflexaceae bacterium
GCAGAGGATGTAGGTCAGGGCGATCTGCCGCGAGTTGAACAGATCCAGCGGCGCCACCGGGCGCGCGGCCCGTCGCTCGACGGCGATCAGCAGCGGCACGCACAGCGCCGCCGCGCCCAGCAGGTACGGCCATAGCGTCAGGCCCAGAACCGTATCGAGCACCCGGTTGATGCCCAGCGTCAGGCAGGACAGCATCAACGCGATGATCAGGATCCCCGCCCAGTCGAGCGGCGGCGGATTGCCTTCGGCCCGCGTGACCGGCAGGTGGCGCAGCCCCAGCCAGATTACCAGCGCCGCGATGGGCAGGTTGATCAGGAAGATCCAGTGCCAGCTCAGGGCCACCAGGATCACCGAGGCCACCAGTGGCCCCAGCAGGAAGGCCATCCCCACCGTCGCGCCGATCAGCCCAAGGGCCTTGCCCCGCTCCGCTGGCGGAAAAATATCCCCGACCACCGCGCTCGCCAGCGGCGACACGCCCCCCGCGCTAAAGCCCTGGATGGCCCGCCCGATCAGCACCATCCAGAACGTCGGCGCCAGGGCGATCCACAACGACCCCAGGGCAAACCCGGCCACGCACAGCAGAAAGACGGGCCGCCGCCCGTACCGGTCGCCCAGGCTGGCCATCAAGGTGGTGCTGCTCATGGTGAACAGCACAAAGACAATCGTGAGCATCCCGATCTGGCTATTGTCCACCCCGAAGGCGGCGCGCAGCGCGGGCACTGCGGGCGCGATCACCGCCGCGTCGAGGGCCGACATGAACACCCCGACGAACAGCACCAGGAGGATACGGTTCCGGACCCGGGCATCAACCACACCGGCGCTACTGGTGGTCGTCATAGCTCCCTCCGCTATCGCGAACGGACCTATTATACCAATGGACGACCAGGGTCCGGGCGACGTCCGTCTCCCACGGCAGGGGATTGGGGCGGCCTCGCCGCCAAAACCAACGCAAAACCTGGGTCCGGGACTCGCTCCCAGAGACTTTGCGTTAGCTCTGGAACAGCGTTGATACCGGAGCGGTTGTTCCTCGTGGTATACTACGCAGCGAATATGGTGCGAACCTTGCCGCCGCCAGGATCAGCTATGCCCGTCCGTGTGCCCCTTACCGCCAGCGGACCGCTCGTGGAGGCGGAGTTTGTCTCCCGGCCCAATCAACTGGTTGTTGAAGCCCGCCTGGGGCGCCGGATGGTGCGCGCCCATCTGGCCGACCGGGGGCGCCTGCTCGAACTGCTGGTTCCCGGCGCGCGCCTGTTGCTGGCGCCCCGCGAGGAGATTGGCCGCAAGACCGGCTATCAGGTAATTGGCGTCTACCACAATGGCGAGCTGGTCTCCCTCGATACGCACCTCGCCAACCGGCTGGTGGTCGCGGCCCTGGCCGCCGGGGCGTTGCCCCAGTTCGCCCGCTACACCAGGGTGCAACGCGAGGTGATGATCGGCGAGCACCGCTTCGATTTTCGTCTCAGTGAGGGCATCAATACCTGTATCGTCGAGGTCAAATCGGTCAGCAAGGTCGAGAATGGCCTGGCCCGTTTCCCCGACGCGCCGACCGACCGGGGCCGGCGCCAGGTGCTGGCCCTCACTCAGATGGCCCGCAACGGGCAGCGTTGCGCGATTGTGTTCATTATTCAGCGCCACGCCGCTCGCGCCCTGGTTCCCGATGACGTGGACCCCGAGTTTGGGCGCGCCCTGCGCGGCGCCATCACTGCCGGAGTTGAGGTGTACGCCTATCTCTGTCCGTTGACGCCCGAGGGTCTGACCCTCGGCGAACCGGTGATGGTGTATGGCTCCGCCGAGGCGATTCCCAAAGCGCGGCCGTTGTAGGTGCCGACCCCCGTTCGCTTCGATGAAAGGACGATCCGTGCGCGCGACATACGCACGCCTGTTCGTTATGCTCACGCTGCTCCTGCTCGCCGCCTGCGGAGGCCAGCCGGGCGCTTCCTCCGGCCCCGCTGACCAGCCCTTCGAGCAACGCTACCGCTCGATGAGCTTCGAGCAGATCGTTGAGGCTGCCCGCGGGCAGACGGTGACCTGGTTCATGTGGGGCGGCTCGGACGCCATCAACGCCTATGTCAATGGCTACGTGGCCAGTACGCTGAAAGAGCGTTATGGGATCACACTCAAACAGGCGCCGGTCACCGATATTGTCGAGACGGTCAACAAGGTCCTGGCCGAGAAACAGGCCGGCAAGGATACGGGCGGCTCGGTGGATCTGATCTGGATCAATGGCGAGAACTTCCGCACCCTGAAAGAGGCCGGGGCGGTGTTTCGCAACTGGGCCGACCTGCTGCCGAGTAATCAGTTCGTGGATTGGGAGAATCCGTCCATCGCCTACGACTTCGGCTTTCCGGTCGAGTACGATGAGTCGCCCTGGGGGTCGGCCCAGTTCGTGATGGAGTACGACAGCGCGCGGCTCTCCGAGCCGCCCCGGAGCGTCGAGGCGCTGCTGGAGTGGGCCTGCGCCAATCCCGGCAAGTTCACCTACCCCGCGCCACCCGATTTTACCGGCAGCGTCTTCGTACGCCACGTCTTCTACGCCGCCGCCGGGGATTATAGGCAACTCCTCGGTCCCTTCGATGAAACACGCTACGCCCCCATCGCCGAAAGGACCTGGCAGATGCTCAACGGCGTAGAACCCTGCCTGTGGCGCGGCGGCGAGACCTATCCCCAGACCAACACCGCGCTCTACGATCTGTTCTCCCGCGGCGAGGTCTGGATCTCGATGAACTACAGCCCCACCCACGCGGCGAACCAGATCGCCCGGGGGGTGTACCCCGCCACCGCCCGCACCTGGGTCTTCGATACCGGCACCATCGCCAATACCAACTACGTGACCATTCCGTACAACGCGGCCAACAAGGCCGGGGCCATGGTGGTGGCCAATTTCTTGCTCTCGCCCGAGGCGCAGTACGAGGCCGCGAAGCCCGAGGTGGTAGGGTGGAGCACGCCGCTCTCCTTCGCGAAGTTGCCCCAGGAATGGGTCGAGAAGTTCTCCGCCCTGCCCCGCCCCGAGGCGGTGCTGCCCGCCGATGAACTCGCCGCGCGCCAGCTCTCCGAGTTGCAGGCGCCCTGGCTGACGCGCATCGAAGAGGACTGGATCGCCAATGTTCTGGAGCGTTGACCCCGAACGGCCGCGGATCTGGCTGATGCTCGCCCCGATGCTGGCGGTGGTGTTCTTGCTCTTCGGCGGCGGTCTGTTCTTCGCCCTGATCCAGTCCTTCGGCTATTTGCCGCTGATCGGGCAGACGGGGTTCAGCCTCGCGGCCTATGCCGCGGTCCTGCGGCAATCCTCATTTCTGGCCTCGCTGCTGCTGACGCTGTACATCGCCGTGACCTCGACGCTGATCGCCACGGCGCTGGCGGTAGCGGTGGCCCTGGCCATCCGCGCCACCACCCGGGGGCGCCAGGCGCTCAGTTTCATCTTCCAGTTCAACCTGCCCATCCCCCATCTCGTCGGTGCGGTGGCCGTGGCCGATGTGCTCAGCCAGAGCGGGTTGCTTGCCCGTGTTGCCGCCGCCTTCGGGCTGATTGATGACCCCGGCCAGTTCCCCGTGCTGGTCTTCGACCGCGCTGGCGTCGGGATCATCGCCGAGTACGTCTGGAAGGAGACGGCGTTCATCGGGGTGACCACGCTGGCCGTGCTCCACGCCATCGGGCCGGAGTACGAGGAACTGGCCCGCTCCCTGGGCGCGAACCGCTGGCAGCGGTTTCGCCTGGTGCTGCTGCCGCTGATGCTGCCAGGGGTGCTGGCAGCCTCGGTGATCGCCTTCGCCTTCTCCTTCGGCGCCTTCGAGGCGCCCTATCTGCTCGGCGCCAGTTACCCACAGGTGTTGCCGGTGCTGGCCTACAAACGCTACACCGCGGTGGATCTGGCCGCGCGGGCCGAGGCGATGGCCCTGTGCGTGATCATCACCCTGGTCGCCGGCGCCGCGATTGTCGCGTATCTCCACGTGAGCCGGCGCTACCTGCGCCGCGAGGCCGACTGACGATGCGTTCCCCGGGATCTCCTGCCGGACCCTCCCCGCCGCGCCCGCCCCTGCTGCGCTGGTTCGTCCTGGCGGCGATGGTGATCGGCATGCTCCTGCCGATTGTGCCGCTGGTCATCTGGTCGTTCGCCTTTCGCTGGAGCTTTCCCGATCTACTGCCGGAACGCTGGAGCCTCCGGGCCTGGCGCTACCTGGCCGCCCCGGAGTCGCAGGTGCTGCCGGCCCTCCGCGACAGCCTGTTGCTCGCCGGGGCGGTGACGCTGCTCGCCACGCTCATCGGCGTGCCCGCCGGGCGCGCGCTGGGCATGTACCGCTTCCGCGGCCGCGCCGTGATCGAAATGCTCATCCTCGCGCCGTTGATCGTCCCCGCCTTTGCCGTGTCCCTCGGCATCCAGATCGTGTTCATCCGCTACGGCCTGGCCGACACCTTCCTCGGTGTTACCCTGGTGCATCTCGTGCCCGCGACCCCCTACATGGCCCTGGTGATGGCCGGTGTGTTCGCCAACTTCGACCGGCAGTACGAGGACCTGGCGCGCACCCTCGGCGCGCGCCCGTTGCAGGTCTGGCGCTGGGTGACCCTGCCGGCGGTGCTGCCCGGTCTGGTGGTGGGCGCGCTGTTTGTCTTTCTGATCTCGTGGAGCCAGTATGCGCTGACGCTTATTATCGGCGGGGGGCGCCTGGTGACCCTGCCGATGCTGCTCTTCGCCTTTGCCCGTAGCGGCGACAATGCGGTCACCGCCGCCCTGAGCCTGGTGTTCATCGCCCCGGCAGTGGTGTTACTGGCGCTGATCGCCCGCTTTCTGGGCGCCGCGCCGGCCGCCGGCGGCATTCGCGGGCTGTAGCCGCACCTTCCATCAGGCAGGGGTATGGAGAAACCAGGTTTTCCCACACCCCTGTCTACCTGGGAACAGGTCTTCAATACCTATGACCGCCCTGCAACTCTGCAACCTTACCAAAACCTACCCTGGCGCGCCCGCTCCGGCCGTGCGCGATCTATCGCTCGAGGCGGCCCCGGGCGAACTGGTCGCGCTGCTGGGCGCTTCGGGCTGCGGCAAGAGCACCACGCTGCGCCTGGTGGCCGGGCTGCTCACCCCCTGTCGCGGCGATGTGCGCTTTGATGGACGTTCGGTGCTGGGCGCCCCACCCGAGCGCCGGGGGGTGGCGATGGTCTTTCAGAAGCCGTTGCTGCTGCCGCACATGAGCGTCGGCGAGAACGTGGGCTTCGGGCTGCGGGTGCGCGGCGAGCGCCCGGCGACCATTCGGCGCCGGGTTGATGAACTGCTCGAACTGGTGCAGTTGCCGGGCAGCGCCGCCCGGCGCCCCGGTCAGCTCTCCGGCGGGCAGGAGCAGCGCGTGGCCCTGGCGCGGGCGCTGATCGTCGAACCGCGGGTGCTGTTGCTCGACGAACCCTTCAGCCAGCTCGACGCCGGGCTGCGGGCCGAGATGCGCGATCTGGTCGCCGGCTTGCAGCGTCGTCTGGGCATCACCACCCTGCTGGTGACCCACGACCAGGAAGAGGCGCTGTTGCTGGCCGACCGCATCGCCCTGCTGGAGCAGGGGCGCCTGTTACAGTACGACACCCCGCGGGGCCTCTACGAGCGCCCGGCCAGCCTGGCCGTCGCGCGCTTCCTTGGCGGACGCAACTTCATCCCCGGGCGCGTGGCGGGCCGGCGCTTCATCAGCGACGCCGGGGCCTTCGAGCTTGCCGCCGAACCGCCGTTGCAGGGCGCGGCCGTGCTGACCATTCGCCCCGAGGCCCTGGCGCTCGGCTGCGATGGCCCGGTCAACCGCCTGCGCGGCACAGTAACGGCGGCGCGCTACCTGGGCGCGCGCATGCGCTACCAGATCCAGGCCGGCGCGCTGGTCCTGGAGGCCCTGGCCGATGCCGCCAGCCTTTACCGTCCCGGCGATCCGGTGAACCTGACCCTTCCCCCGGAACGGCTATGGGTGATGGGAGGGGAGAGGCAATAACGATCCAGGAGGGTGTACCCTGCCCCGACTATCCGGCAGGGGCAAGGGGAAACCCGGTTTCCCCTTGCCCCTCCGACCCGCTATTGTCACTGATGAAACCAGGTGTTCCTGGGAGGGCTACGGCCTTCCGCCCTCGCCCGCGGGCCGGGGTGCGGGGAAATCCGGTTTCCCCAATATCGGGTTGACCGTCATGCTCGCAACCGCACTCTTGCCAGCCATCGAGACCTACCTCCGGCGGCCCGAGGTGGCCGGGCATCCCGCGCTGGAACTGACCGGTGAATGGGACCTGCAGTTTCTGGCCCAGGGGGAATACAACATCAACTACCTGCTCCGGCGCGACCCGGGGCCGCCCCTGGTGGTGCGCATCAACACCGGCTCGCAGATCGGCCGGCCCGGCGGCGCGCAGATCGCCTACGAGGCGGCGGCCCTGCGCCTGCTGGCGCCGACGGGCGTGGCGCCGCGTCTGCACTACCTCGACGCGACGCTCGCGCTCCTCCCCTACGGCCTGCTGGTGATGGAGCATCTGCCGGGCGGGCCGCTGCGCTACGATGAGGCGGCGCACCTCGGCGCGGCGGCGCGGACCCTCGCGCGCCTGCACCAGACCCCCGCGGCCCACGGCGACTTTATCCTCCGTCGGGCGCTGGTTGACGACCTGGAAGAGGCCCGCGGCTGGCTGGCGCCCTACCTGGCCTGCCCGCGCGCACCGGCGGCGACGCGCGCGGCCCTGGCGCGCCTGCTCGAACGCGCCGCCGCCGATGCGGCCCGCCACGCCGATCGTTTCCCCACGCCCTTCGCCCTGGTGCATACCGACGTGCAGGCCCACAACTTCGTGGTCGAAGATCGGCCCGCCGGGCCGCGCTGCCGCCTGGTGGACTGGGAGCGCCCGCTCCTCGACGATCCCACCTACGACCTGGCCCACTTTACCATCCCCACCACCACCCGTTGGAAGACCGGGCTGACCCTCGGCCCGGCGCAGGTCGAGAGCTTCCTGGCGGCCTACTGCGCCGCCCGTCCCGAGCTTGACCCGCTGGAACTGCGCGCGCGTCTGGCGATCCGCCGGCCGTTCATTCTACTGCGCGCGGTGAGCTGGTGCGCAGGGGCCTGGGTAGAGTACACCGGCCAGGGGCGGGCCATCGCCCACCCGGATACGCTGGCGCGGATCGAAGAGTATCTCCGTCCCGCCGAACTGGAGGCGCTGTTTCCGGAGTGGCTGGGACAGAGGTAGCGCGGCCGCAGCATTCGCCACCGGATGTCAAAAAACACCGGCCCACGGGAGGGTCGGGGAGGCCGCGGTCCTCCCAGGACCCTCCGTTTCCCCTTGCCGGTCGCAGCGCAGCGTGGAAGATACCTGTTCGTAACCTGTGCAAAAGGCGGATAACTATGGTATACTATACGCGACACCATCACGCATTGCACGGCAGTATGGCGCAATGGAGGGGAGAGACACGATTCTATGACCGACAGCTTCATCCACCACCGGGTCGCGCAACTCAACCAGCGGCTCGCCTCACTCGCCCCGAGCATCGAACTGGCCCGGCAATCGGTTCAGCGCCTGGAGGCCGAACAGGTGCCGGCGGGCGCCGTGGCCGGGGCGCGCGCCGCGCGTCTCTCTGCCGCGCGGGCCATGGTCGCCACCCTCGAGGAGCGGGCGCGGCAGGTGCGTATCGCCATTAACGCCCTGCAGGCCGAACTGGCCGCGGAATAAGCATTTGACACCCCCCCTGCCGTGTGCTATACTCGGCAGTGGCATAAGGGCGTATAGCTCAGCCGGTTAGAGCGCGATCCTGATAAGATCGAGGTCGGTGGTTCGAGTCCACCTACGCCCACCAGGGTACGGTAAGGCCGAAGGATTGGCGCAGCCAATCCTTCGGCCTTACCTGGCGAAGGTCGATCCATCGCACCTGGGCCCCTCGTGACCTGCCAGATCATCACAGACACTGTACTGGCGGCTTCAGGTCGTCACCAGTCGCTTTTGCGGAGAGGGCAAGGTCCTCCCTCCCCCACCTGTCTGCCGTAGACCCGGGGCGATAGCTTAGTTGGGAGAGCGCCTGCTTTGCAAGCAGGAGGTCAGGGGTTCGAATCCCCTTCGCTCCACCAGATTGGAACGCGGAATCTCAAAGCTGAGGTTCCGCGTTTTATTATCCGGTTTTGGCCGCTGCCCACGATGTCGAGGCAGGGGCGTGCAGCCAGGATAGTCGGGCCGCGACCACTATCGTCACAGTTTGCCGAAGACGCCGGCGGCCCGTGTACCGATGCTGGACCGAGCCCGCGCCTGCGTGCCTTGCGCATGGCCGGGGCGAAGACGTTGTATCCTTTCAGTAGTGCCGTTGTGCGGCAGGAGGTTCCACATGGGCTGCCTGATCGCGTTCATCTGGAGGAGCCAGGCATGAACATTGAGCCGCGTCGCTCGCCGTTGGATCGAGTCAATCCGGGCTTGCTGGTAACCGGGGTGCGCGCCTGGCTGTACCTGGGCATCGCCGCCTGTACGATCGGTGCGCTGTTCGTGCTGAGTACGATCGCCGGCCTGGTTGTGCCATTGGTGATCGCCACGGTGATCGCCATACTCTTCTATCCAGTCGTCGATTGGCTCGCCGAACGGCGGATCCCGCGTCAGTTTGGTTCGCTCGGTGTGATGCTGCTGCTGTTCGCGGTACTGATCGGCGCGCTCTGGCTGACGGTGCATGGGGTCGTCGGTCAGAGCGACCAGATTGCCCGGCTGGTCTATTCGGGGATTGCCACGGTCGAGCAGTGGTCGGCGCAGCTAAACCTGCCGGTCGGCGTGTTCGACGTGATGCTGCGGAATGCGCTCAATGCGATCCCTCAGGTTATGGCGGGCATCGGCTCATTCTTCAGTGCGAGCTTTTCGGGTGCGATCACACTGTTTTTTGGTGCGTTCCTCAGTGCGTTCTTGCTCTACTATTTGTTGAGCGACTGGCACGGGGTGGTCGGCTGGCTGGCGGGCAATATCGGCCTGGAGCCGGATGTCGGCGAACGGGTGATCAACAATACGACGCAGGCCGTGCGGCGCTATTACTACGCGCTGACCCTCTCAAGCATTGTCGTTTCGGTGACGATCGGCAGCACGATGGCGCTCCTCGGCTTGCCCCTGGCCCTCACCATTGCCCTGGTGACGATGGTAACATCGTATGTGCCCTACCTCGGGGCGATTGTGTCGGGCGTGTTCGCCTTTCTGGTGGCCCTGGGCGCCGGCGGGGTCGGCGCGGCGGTCACGGTCCTGGTGATCGTGCTGTTGATGCAGAACATTATCCAGACGATCATTCAAAACCGTCTGGCCAGTAATCAGCTTCAACTCCATCCATTGGTGACGTTCATTGCGACTATTCTGGGCGGCATGGTGGTCGGGGTGGTCGGGGCGATGCTGGCCACGCCGCTCACGGCGGCGGTGATCCGCGCCCGTGAGGATATTTTGCGCCTGCGCCATCGGTGAAGGGCGTGTCGGGCCCGTGGGGCCGTGTCGCGCCCACGCCACCCGGTCGCCGCGTCACCCCGTCCCCGTGTCCCCCCGCGGCGGGGTCGGACGTCGGGCCGCAGCCACGGCGTTGCGTTCGGAGACGGGGAGATGCAACGGACCGATCAGCGTCGCACACCTCGTCGGACAACAGCAGCTCGCTGCGGGGCCGGCGTGAGCAGCGCATCGAGCATCGCAAGCTCGCCGGTCTGGTCAAAGAACACGTCAACTCCTGACGAAGCTACATCCCTGAGGACGCCTTACCATCGTCCCGGCCGTTTCTGGTAGAATAGAATTGTCGGGCGTCTGCTCGGCCCGACCGTTGCCTGGAGACATCCCGATGGCCCTGCCGCTGCACGGCGTTCTGCCTCCTCCGACCGTCCGCGCCCACTAGGG
Source organism: Chloroflexaceae bacterium (assembly GCA_026417815.1). GTDB lineage: Bacteria > Chloroflexota > Chloroflexia > Chloroflexales > Chloroflexaceae > JACAEO01. The sequence continues at coordinate 9,820 of JAOACN010000587.1, forward strand.
CGGGACGGCAGCCCCACTGCGGCGCACATCAACTGCGCCGGCTTTGTTGCGCCTATCCCGCCCTCGCTCGCGCCGGACACTCGCTGAGTGAGGAAAGGATCGGCTCCCTATGCGCACTACCACTCTGTCCCCCGCCGAGCGCGGCGGTGGCAGCCTGATCGCGGCTGCCGCCCTGCTCTGGGGCACCGTCGGCGTCACTACCCAGTCGCTCTACCAGCTGAATACGACCAACGCGCTCTCGATCGGCTTCTTTCGCCTGGCCCTGGCGGCCCCGCTGTTGCTACTCGCCTGTACCCTGCTGTATCGGAAGACCTGGCGGCTGCGAGGGCGCGACGTCGCCCTGGCGGTGCTGCTCGGCGCGCTGATGGCGGGCTATCAGGTGGCCTACTTCACCGCCATCCGTGACGCCGGCGTGACGATCGCCGTGCTCGTCACGCTCTGCACCGCCCCCGTGCTGGCCGCCGCCCTCGGCGCGCTCCTGCTGGGGGAACGCCTGACCTGGGTGGTGGCGGTGGCCCTGGTCGGCGCGCTGCTCGGCACCGGATTGCTGGTCGGCGTGCGGCCAGGGGCTGGTACGGACGGCCATGTTGGCGTCGGGGTGCTCTTCGCGCTGGTCGCGGCGCTCGGCTACGTCGCGATCACGATCTGTGGCCGGCTCCTCAGCCCGGCAGCCCGGCCGCTGGAGGTCAACGCGGTGGCGTTCAGCGCGGGGGCACTGCTACTCCTGGCGGGCGCTCTGCCCGTGGGCCTGGTTACGAGCTATGCGCTCCCCAGCTGGGGGTTGCTGCTCTACCTGGGCCTGGGGCCCACGGCGCTCGCCTACATCCTGTTCCTGGCCGGCATGCGCCACACCACGGCCACGGTGGCGACCCTGATCACGCTCCTGGAACCCCTGACCGGCGCCCTGCTGGCCTGGGCGGTGCTCGGCGAGCGCCTGGCGCCGTTGAGCCTGCTGGGCGCGCTTCTGCTGCTGCTCGCGCTCGGTCTGCTGGCCTGGGCGCCGGCTGCCGAGCCAGGGGTGTAGCCAGCCTCCGGAGCTGCGCGGCGAAGCAACTGAGTCGCTTCGCCGCGCATGTTAAGGGTCTCGGCAACGAGCGCGAACGCTTCGAGCGGAAGGATGACCCCAATAGGGTTTCCAGTAGCGTCAGCGCGGAAGCCATGCGCCGTAACCCTCCGGGAGCGCATGGCACGTGCCGGCGCCGATGCGTGCGGCCCGTTCCGCAGCGACGCTCGGCTATACTGGCACGGCGGTAGCCTACCTCTTTCTGCCGACGAAGATGCCATAGCCGAAGGTTTCAAAGACGCGGAAGATGCGCGGCGACGTCGGCCGTGCACTGGCGACATAGCGCCGGAGAGCAGGGCTGGTAATGTCGGCGAGGGCTGCACATGCGAAGCCCGCAACCGTGTAGCTGGCTGCCGCTGGAGGCCTCTCTGGCATACTTGACCGACGGTCTAGAATAGTTTTCGATGCGAAAGTCTCGATGTCATTGCTCTGGGGTATCTGCGGCGAGGGCCGCCGCATTGCAAAGGATATCCCCGGGCTGCTGGCGCTACTGGCGGCCTGGCGGATTGCCGACGGGCCGGTGGGGTCCGCCGCATCTGGGCCGGTTCAGCCTGAGCCCGGCCTGCTGGCCAGGGCGGAGGCAATCCTGCGCCAGCGCAGCGCGCAGTTCTTCGCTGCGGGTGTCATCCAGCCGGCCACGCTACAGACCATTGGCTGGACCCTCGAGGGGCTCGTGGAAGAGGCGGAGGACGCAGACGGCGCCACGAGGGACAACGGTCGCGTGCGCGACCTGTCCATCGTCCGCGATCTGGTGGCGCTGCTGCGCGCTGCGCTGGAGTCTGGCGATGATAGACGCACCTGAACGTCCGCGGCGCAATCGGATGCGGCTCGCTGTCGCGGCCCTCGCGGTGATCCCGTCTGGCCTGCTCACCCGCGCCGACCTCCCGCTCCCGGGCATCGTCGCCAGCTACGGCGGGGACACCCTCTACGCGACGCTTGTCTACCTGCTTGTTGCCCTGGCGTGGCCCCATTGGGCGACGTGGCGCCTCGGCCTGGTTGCCCTCGGCGCATGTTATGCCATCGAGCTGAGCCAGTTGATCCAGGCGCCCTGGCTGGACGCACTGCGCGGGACGCTGCCGGGGCGCCTGGTGCTCGGCACGGGCTTTCTCTGGAGCGACCTGACCTGCTACGCGGTAGGCGTGTCGCTCGGGGTGGCCCTCGACCTGGCGCTACGATGGAGGACATAAATGATCAACTTTTGGAGTGCGCTACTCAGCT
>JAOACN010000624.1 GCA_026417815.1 Chloroflexaceae bacterium
AGATGTGTATAAGAGACAGGTGTTGGTGATCCAGTGCTCGCTGGTGCGGTAGATCGCGGCGATACACTCGTCGCCGATGACAAACGAGCGAATATCGCGCCCGGGCTTGTCAATGTACTCCTGGATGTAGAAAATCGAATGCTGGTAGTTGCCAAGCACATCGCGGTGTTCGAGAATGGCCTCGGCGGCGTCGCGGTCGTTGATCTTGCTCACCATGCGGCCCCAGGAGCCAATCTCCGGCTTGAGCACGACCGGGTAGCCGAGTTGCTCCATCGCTTCCAGGGCGCTTTCCGGGGTGAAGGCCAGCAAGCAGCGCGGCGTGGGCGTCCCGGCATGCACCAGGGCCTGGGTGGTAAGGAACTTGTCGCCGCAGGTCAGGGCCACGTGGTAGCTGTTCACCGTTGGCACCCCGGCATCGTTCATGATCTTCAGCATGTACAGCGCCCGGCTGTGCTGGATGGAGCGCTCCAGCACCACGTCGAAGGGGTATCTTCGCTGGTGCAGATCAAAGATCTGCTCGCGGTCGTCGATCTTTTCGTAATCGAGACCCCGACGCTCCAGTTCAGTAAAGAGCAGTTTCTCCTCGGCGCGGATGCGCGAGCAGAGCACACCGATACGCATACATCGCTCCTCTATTCGCCCCAGTCCTCCTCGACCTCGGGGGCCAGGGCCAGGGTGGGTGGGTTCAGGCTCACAACTTCCAGTTCGGCGCCGCATTCGGGGCAGACGATGATTTCGCTTTCCATGGTATCGTCGGGCAGGGAGATTTCGGCGCCGCATTCGGGACAGGTGGCGATCATACCGGGAACTCCTTTCGTGCCAGGTCTCTGGAGGGGCGCGGGGAGGCGCAACCTCCCCGCAACTCCCGCTTACCCCCGCGGTTGGAACAGAGGGGTGTGGGGAAACCTGGTTTCCCCACACCCCTGCTCGCTGGCAGGGTCCGGGAGGGCGTCGCCCTCCCAGGAACAACTATTTACAGTCGTGCGAGTACGGCCTCCGTCACATCGGTCGTCTTTGCCGCGCCGCCCAGGTCGGGCGTGCGGGGGCCGTCGCGCAGCACGCTGGCGATGGCGGCCCGCAGGTGCGCCGCGGGCAGGCTCAGACCGCGCCATTCCAGCAGCATTGCCACGCAGGTGATCGCGGCCAGGGGGTTGGCCGTCCCCTGGCCGGCGATGTCCGGCGCGGCGCCATGTACCGGTTCAAACAGGGCCCGCGCGTCACCCACGTTCGCCGAGGCGGCCAACCCCAGACCGCCACCGTGGATGCAGGCCACATCGGAGAGAATGTCGCCGAACATGTTGGTGGTGACCAGCACATCGAAGCGTTCGGGTGTCTGCGCGAGGCGCATTGCCGCCACGTCCACCAGCATCTCTTCCACCGCGACCTCGGGATACTCGCGGGCCACCGCCAGAACGGTCTCGCGGAACAGGCCATCGCTGACGCGCAGGACGTTGGCCTTGTGGGCCACCGTCACCCGCGGGGGCCGCCCGAGATCCGCGGCGCGACGGCGGGCCAGGTCGAAGGCGGCGCGGGCGATGCGGGCGCTGGCCCGCCGGGTGATCACCCGCTCGGCGATGGCCGTGGCCCCATCGTCCTCCAGACGCTCGCGCCCGATGTAGAGATCTTCGGTATTCTCGCGCACGATGACCAGATCAACTGGCCTCCCCACACCGCTGCCGCTGACCGGGCGGATGTTGGCGTAGAGGTCAAGGTCACGGCGCAATTGCACGATGGGGCTGCGGTAGCCGGGCACAGCATGGCTGGGTGAGGCAACCGCGCCGAAGAGGATGGCATCGGCGGCGCGGGCCGCCGCCAGGCTTGCCGTGGGCAGCGCCACACCGTGACGCTCGAAGGCGCCCCAGCCGGCCTCGACCTCGGTGATGGCCGCGTCGGGCGCCAGGGCGCGCAGCACCCTCATTGCAGCGCCAATCACCTCCGGGCCGATTCCATCGCCGGGAATAACGCAGATACGCATGGCATCGTCCTTGCGTGACTATGGGGAAACATGGGTTTCCCCGACCCCCTGCCTGAGGGGAGAATGTTGTAGGGCAACCCTCCGGGTCACGCGCCGGGGAAAGCGGGTTTCCCCACCTGCCTGAGGAGAGGACACCGCCCTTCCAGGAACCCGTGTTTCTCGCGCGGTTGGAGGGGTGTGGGAAAACCCGGTTTCCCCACGCCCCTTCCACTCAGCCCTCGCCGGGAAAACGCCCGTACTTACGATAATACGGCACGATCCCCCCCGCGGCCCAGACCTCGCGCAGGAAGGCCGGGGGCGGCGGCAACTGGAGCGTGCGCCCGTCGTCGGTATGGATGCGTCCCCGCTCCAGGTCCAGTTCCACCTCCTGACCATCGCGCAGTTTGCCGGTGAGATCGGCGGTGAAGCACGGAATGCCGAGGTTCAGGGCGTTGCGGAAGAAGATCCGGGCGAACAGCGGCGCGATGATCGCGCCGACGCCGACCATGCGCAGCGCAAGGGGCGCATACTCGCGGGAACTGCCGCAGCCAAAGTTGTTGCCGGCCACAATGATGTCTCCCGGACGCACGTTGCCGGCGAAGTCGGGCCGATGTTCGATGAAGGGGTATTTCCGCAGATCGTCCTCATTCTTGAGCATGTACGGCGCGTAGCGCCCCGGAACGATCTGATCGGTATTGATGTCAGCGCCAAAGATCCAGACGCGAGCCATAGGCGTACTCCATCTGAGGTGATACTAGCCGGCCAGGGAGGGCCTGAGAGGGCGCAGCCCTCGTAACTCTGCTTTGCCACTTTGCTGCTGGAAGGGGTTGCGGGGGTCTGCGGCCCCCGAAGATCTTCCCTACCTGGCGCGGCAAGGCTTCGCCGCGCCGCACCAGGAAGAGGAAAGCCCGGAGGGGTGCAACCTCTCTGAACCTCCTCGCAGCGGAAGCCGCGGCCAGTGACACAGTAGCGTTACGAGAACCTGATCATAGCTCCAGATAGCGGCCATCAACCACCTCCTGGGGATGGGTGATGTACCCGGTCAGCGCGGTGGCTGCGGCGACTTCGGGCGAGGCCAGGTAGATGCGCGCCTCGGGGCTGCCCATACGTCCGCGGAAGTTGCGATTCCCGGTGAACAGGCAGACCTCGCCGGGGGCGAGCACGCCCATGTGCCGTCCGATGCAGGCGCCGCACCCGGGGGTGCCGATGGTTGCCCCGGCGGCCAGCAAGGTGGCCAGGGTGCCATCCTCAGCAGCCAGTTGCAGGGCCTGGGCGCTGGCCGGCACCACCAGCATCCGCACGCCGGGCGCCACGCGCCGCCCGCGCAGAATGCGCGCCGCGGCGGCCATGTCCTCGTAGTGGCCGTTGGTGCAGGTGCCCAGGTAGACCACATCCACCGCGACGCGGCCCAGGTCGCGCAGGTCGGTCACGTTGTCCACCGTGTGCGGCGCGCTGATCTGCGGTTCCAGGTTGTCGAGGTCAATTTCGACCACACGGCTGTAGCGGGCGCCGTCCTCGACCCGCAGCCACTCCGGGACGGTTTGCAACAGCCCGGTGGGCGGCACGATGCCCGCCTTCGCGCCGACCTCGATCGAGAGGGTTGCCAGGGTCATCCGCTCCATCACGCTGAGGAACTCGACCCCGTGCCACTCGACGGCGGCGTAGGTGGCGCCGTCGGCGCGGAGCAGGCGCGCGGCCTTCAGCCCCAGGTCCTTGGCGCTCACCCCGGGGCGAAAGCGGCCGTTCGCCCGCACCAGCACCGTCTCAGGCACGCGGAACCAGGTACGGCCCGTGGCGGCGGCCAGGGCAATATCGGTGGTGCCCATCCCCGTGCCGAAGGCGCCCACACAGCCGTAGGCGGTCGAATGGCTGTCGCTGCCCACGATGACCATGCCGGGGCGGGCCAGGCCCTCCTCTACCAGCACCGGATGCGAAATCCCGCGCCCAACGTCGAACAGGTGCGTAATGCCCTGGGCGCGCACCCAGCGCCGCACCTCGGCTTGCTTCTCCGCCGTCTGCACACTGGCAGCCGGGGCCACGTGGTCAATCACCACCGCGACCCGCTGCGGGTCCCAGACCCGCTCGGCCCCGAGTTCCTCGTGCAACACCCGGATGATGCTCGGTGACAGACTGTCGTGCATCATCACCAGGTCCACGTTGACGGTTACCACCTCTCCCGCGGATACGGGCCGTCCCGCCGCGCGAGAGAGGATCTGCTCACTGAGGGTCTGTGCCATACGTGCCTCATTGCGCCTGGCAGGGGCCGGGCGACGCTTGCCCGTCACGGCCCCTGCCCGCCTAGCGGTGAATACGGTTCCCTGCCATCTTCTCCCATCGGGCGGAGGCGAGGGGAAACCGGGTTTCCCCATATTCCTCCAACCAGTTACTAACACTACTGCGTCACTTGCCGCAGTTTCCGGTGCAAGGAGGTTCGGAGGGGGCCGCAGGCCCCCGCAACCCCCGCCAGGGGCAAAGTGACAAAGTAGAGCAATCGCTTATTCAGCAAACTCGTACAAAATTTCATCCACGGTGGTGCTATCGAGTTCGTGCTCATCACCGAGGGCCTTGATGCGCGCGGCGGCCTGGCGGGCGGCGGTCTCGCTCAGGTAGATGCCCAGTTCGCGGGCGCGTTCGGCCACGGCGTGCCAGCCCACCAGGCGATGGGCAACGGCCACGGTGCGGCTGCGCCCGAAGAGGGTCGGGTCGAGCACTTCGTAGCTCCGCGGATCGCGCAGCACGGCTTTGGTGTGCAGGCCGGCCTTGTGATGAAAGGCGAAGGGACTGGAGATCGGGGCGTCGAAGGGCACCGGCACGCCCACCAGGTCGGCCACCATGCGGTCCAGGTCGGGCAGGCGCTCCAGATCGTAGCGCGCCACCAGGGCCGGGTCGAGCGTTGCCAGGCGAGCGATCATGCCGCTGAGGGAGGCGATGCCGTTGCGCTCGCCAATGCCCAGCACCGTAACGTCAATGTGGGTCGCGCCGGCTTCGAGGGCGCAGAAGGCGTTGGCGATCGCGCACCCAGCGTCGTTGTGACCGTGGAACTC
>JAOACN010000722.1 GCA_026417815.1 Chloroflexaceae bacterium
GGGTGGGGGGGGGGGCCGGACGCCACGAATGGCGCAAAGACTCAAAGCGTTGCAATCAGCGCCGCCAGTTCCTTGTGCCTTTGCGTTAAACGCTGCGACAAACGCGCTAACCTCGAAATTAAGACCATGCTCCGCTACACCCTTCGCCGTCTGATCGTGGCCGTGCCCGTGCTCTTCGGCGTGCTGCTGGTCACCTTCGTGCTGGTGCGCCTGATCCCCGGCGACCCCTGCACCGCCCAGCTCGGCGAGAAGGCCACCGAGGCCATCTGCGCCCGCTTCAATGCCGAGAAGGGCCTCGACAAGCCCATCCCGGTGCAGTTCGGCATCTACATCCGCGACGTGTTGCAGGGCGACCTGGGGACCTCCATCCGCTTCAACCGCCCCGTCACCCAGTTGATCGCCGAGCGCCTGCCGGTTACCCTGGAGCTGGGCTTCTTCGCCCTGCTGCTGGCCTGCGTCGTGGGGGTGCCGCTGGGCATTATCGCCGCGCTGCGCCGCAACTCGGCGATTGACGTGGCGACCATGGTCATCTCCAACATCGGCGTCTCGATGCCCGTGTTCTGGCTGGGGCTGATGCTGGCCTACATCTTCGCCCTGCTGCTCAAGGACACCCCCTTCCAGTTGCCGCCCTCGGGACGCCTGACCGCTGGCGTCACCAGCGTGCCCTTCTACGTCGTCTGGGGGTGGGAGGTTGATCTCAAATCGGGCTTCGGGCAGGTGTTGCAGTTCCTCGCCAACATGTACCTCTTCAACAGCCTGATCACCTTCCAGTGGGAGGTCTTCCGCGACGCCCTGCGCCACCTGATCCTGCCGGCCATGGCCCTCGGCACCATCCCCATGGCCATCATCGCCCGCATGACCCGCTCCTCGATGCTCGAGGTCCTCGGCCGCGCCTACGTGCGCACTGCCCGCGCCAAGGGCCTGGCCGACGTGGTGGTCACCATCCGCCATGCCCTGCGCAATGCCCTCCTGCCGGTGGTGACGATCATCGGCCTGCAACTGGGCACGATCTTCAGCGGCGCCGTGCTGACCGAGACGATCTTCAACCTCGCCGGGGTGGGCCGCATCCTCTACGATGCCATCTCCCCCCGCGATTACCCGATTATTCAGGGCTTTACCCTGGCGATTGCGTTCAGCTATGTGATGATCAATTTGCTGGTGGATCTGTCCTATGGGTTCCTCGATCCGCGGATCAGATACTAGCAGAGGTTTCGCAGGAGCGCAGCCCTCCTATCCCTTGCCCAGGGGAGGGTCCGGGAGGGCTGCGCCCTCCCGGAAATGATCCTTATTGCAGTCCCGGGGTCAGGCGCGCAACCCCTTGCGCCCCTGACCGCACCACAGCCTATGAGCAGCACGTCAACCACCACCACAGCGGTGACCCTGGTCACCCCCATGCGCCCCGCTGAAGGTCCCTGGCGCCGGGCATGGCGCCAGTTCATCCGCCAGCGTTCGGCGATCATCGGCATGGCCATCATTGGCGTGCTCGTCTTCACCGCCATCTTCGCCCCCTGGATCGCCCCCTTCGACCCCACCGAGGTCCTGCTGGGCAAGCAAGAGGGCATTCAGAAACGCTCCGGGCCGTGCATCCACCTCTTCGGCTGCCCGCCCGACCAGCCCCAGCACATCATGGGGGTGGACGGGAACTTCCGCGACCTCTTCAGCCGCGTGATCTACGGCGCGCGGCTGTCGCTGTTCATCGGCTTCGTCACCGTGTCAATCTCGGTGGCCATCGGCGTGCTCCTGGGGGCCGTGGCGGGCTTCGTCGGCGGCTGGGTGGACAATGTGATCATGCGCGTCCTCGACGTGGTGCTGGCCTTTCCCTTCTTGCTGCTGGCCATCGCCATCGTGAGCGTGCTCGGTCCCGGCCTGCTCAACGCCATGCTGGGCATCGCCATCGTCTCCGTCCCCGCCTACGCGCGGGTGATCCGCGCCAGCGTTCTCTCGGCGCGCGAAGAGGAGTACGTGCTGGCGGCCCGTACCATCGGCCTGGGGCCGCTGGCCATCCTCTTCGGGCACATTCTGCCCAACGCCATCTCGCCGCTGATCGTGCAGGCCACCCTGGGCATCGGCACGGCGATCATCGAGGTCGCGGCGCTCTCCTTCCTCGGCCTGGGCGCGCAGCCCCCCACCCCCGAGTGGGGCTCCATGCTCAGCGCCGAGCGCAACCAGGTCTTCACCGCCCCGCACCTGGTCTTCTTCCCCGGCCTGGCGATCATGCTCACCGTCCTGGGCTTCAACCTCCTCGGCGACGGCCTCCGCGACGCCCTTGACCCGCGGTTGAAGGTGTGAGGTGGATGGGGAAACCAGGTTTCCCCAGGCCCCTGCCCCTATCCAATACGCGAAACGCACGCCAGGGTTGTTCCGGGGCGCCGAGCCCGCTTCCGGCCCGTGTCGTCCTGCCCCCTCCCTGACCCTCCCCTGCTGGGGAAGGGAACCGCGCTCCTCCCCCCAGCGGGGGGAGGCTGGGAGGGGGGCAAAAGACATCCATAGCGCCATGCCGCATCGCCACGCCTTATTGCGACGCCAATACACCAATCCAAAATCCAAAATGCTATTACCCCCCCTTGCCATCCCCCCGCGCAAGCGGTATAACTGCTCCAGAATCGCCATTCGCGTCCAGGAGACTGCCGTGTCGGCCCATCCCGACGATCTCGCCGCCCTGATCCGTCGCCTGCGCGACCTGTGTACCGAGTTCGATGCGGCCACCGCCCGCGCCGCGTTTGAAAAGAGGGCCGCTGAACTCGGCCTGTCCTCTGACCAGCGCGCCCGTGTTGAGGCCCTGGTCTTCTTCGGCAAGGGGAACCAGTTTGGTGATGTGTCGATCGGCGACATTGCCGGGCGCGATGTGCTGAAGGGCCACATCGCCGTCGGCGTTAACCTGGGCACGATCATCTACGGGCGCACGCCGGAGGAGGACGAGCGGCGCCGCCTGGTCTGGTATCTGGAAGGGCTGGCCGCGAAGCTGGTCCACCTGCCCCTGCGCGGCCTCGACGAGCGCCTCAGCCGCGGCCAGAGCCTCGAGTTGCCCCGCGTCTATGTCGCCCTGGCCACCACCCATCGTGTCGAGGTCGCCCGCGGCCCGGCCAGCCAACTGCGCGCCTATTTCCAGAACGATGACCCGCGGCGGCCCCTCAAGCGGGAGTTTGACCCCGACCACGCCCTGCCCGATGCGGCCCTCTACCGGCGCGACGCCGGAAGCGCCGATGCGATCGTCCTCGAGCGCGCCTTGACTGCGGTCGAGGCCCTGCGGCGCCATAGGCGCCTGATCCTCCTCGGCGCCCCCGGCAGCGGCAAGTCCACCTTCCTGCGCTACCTCGCCTGGGCGCTGGCCCGGCGAGAACTGGACCCGGAGCGGGCGCCCCCGCTCGCCGGCGGAGACGATCGCGCGCTGCTGCCGATCCTCGTGCCGCTGCGCGCGCTGGCTGGCCGCATCGCCCGCGATGGCAACAGCAATACGACCGTCTACGCCGCCCTCCGCGACGAGTTGCACGCCTGCTGCACCCACCAGGTGGACGATGCCCTCAGCGCCGCTCTCTCGCGCGGGGCGGCGCTGCTGCTCTTCGATGGCCTCGATGAGACGCCGCTGGCCGGCGCCCCCGGCGTCGCCGATCGCCTGACAACGCTCCAGGCGGTGCGCGCCATCACCCGGCGCTACCCCGCCTGCCCGGCGGTGGTCACCTGCCGCGTGCGGGCGTTCACCAAAGAGGTGCACGCCGAACTGAACTGGCCGGTCGAGACCCTGGCCCCCTTCACCCTGGGCCAGATGCGCCACTTCGTGCCGGCCTGGCACCGCGAACTGGTCGCCAGGGGCCAGATCGACCAGGCCCAGGCCGAAGGGCTCAGCGCCCGGCTCATCGCCGCCATCGAGGACCCGGCCCGCCCCCGGTTGCGCCAGATGGCCGAGACGCCTCTGCTGCTGACGATGATGGCCCTGGTGCTCTACAACCGGGGGGAGCTGCCCCGGGACCGGCCCCAGCTCTACGAGCGCATCCTCGACCTGCTGCTCGGCCAGTGGGACCTGGTGCGCGACGGCCAGAGCCTGGGCCAGGCGATCGGCAAGCCGGAGTGGGATAGCAGCTACATTCGCCCGCTCCTCGACCGGCTCTCCTACCAGGCCCACGCGCGCGCCACCTCGGCTGACGGGCGCGGGCGCCTGGCGCGCGGCGACGTCTACACGGCGCTGATCGACTTCTTCCAGCAAGCCCGGGTCAGCGGGCCGGGCGACGCCGCCCTGAACTGCCTGGACTACTTCGAGCAGCGCAGCGGCTTGCTGGTGGCCGATGAGCGCGACTCGTTCGTCTTCGCCCACCTGACATTGCAGGAACACTGCGCCGGGCGCGAGATTGCGCTGAACACCGACGACCCGGTGGCGCTCATCATGCGCCACCGCGACGACGATCGCTGGCGCGAGCCGATCTTCCTGGGGGCCGGGCTGGCCGCGCCGCTGGTGCTCGACCGGCTGCTGGGCGACCTGATCGAGCGCGAGGAGGGCGGGGCGCCGAAGCCGGCGGCCCGCTGGTACCGTGACCTCATCCTGGCCGCCGAGCTTGGCGCGAATCGCGACTGGACCTACCTGCGCACCCGGCCGCAGATCCGGGTGGACCGCTGGCAGCGCGAGCTCAAACAGGGCCTCGCCACCCTGCTGGCCGACCGCGACCAGCCGCTCCCCCTCGCCGAGCGGCTGCGCGCCGGCGAACTCCTCGGCGACCTGGGCGACCCGCGCTTCCCCGTAACGATGGAACAATGGCGCGCGGAACTGGCCCGGCGCACCGCGACCTTCGGCCAGCCCGCCGGCTACTGGTGCTACCTGCCCGCGGGGACCTACCGCATCGGCGGGTGGGACGATGACGCAGCGGCGGACGTGCCGCTGGCCGCCTTCTGGATCGCTCGCTACCCCATCACCGTGGCCCAGTACAAACCGTTCGTGGCGGTGGGCTACGGCCCCGAGGCTGAACGCTGGTGGACGCCGGAGGGCTGGGAGTGGAAACGGTCGCTGCAGCGCACCGAACCCTGGTCGTGGGGGGAGTCAGGGTATAATGCCCCCAACCAGCCGGTGATCGGGGTGACCTGGTACGAGGCCGCGGCCTTCTGCGCCTGGCTGAGCGAGCAGCTCGGGGACGCCCTGCCGGCGGGCTACGAGGTGCGCCTGCCCACCGAGGCCGAATGGGAGGCCGCGGCGGCATGGGACGGGCAGGGCGGGCGCCCCCCCTACCCCTGGGGCGCGGCGGAGCCGACCCCGGAGCTGGCAATCTACGACGCCAGCGGCCTGGGCCGGCCCGCGCCGGTGGGTTGCTGCCCGGCGGGGGCGGCGGCCTGCGGGGCGCTGGACCTGGCCGGCAACGTGTGGGAGTGGACCGCGAGCAGCTATAGGGGCTACCCGGCGGGGAGCGGGGCGCCGGTGAAAGACTTTACACCTGGCAGCGGGGATAAGCCGGCACGAGGCGGGTCGTGGTGGAAGGATAGCACATCTGTTCGCTGCGGGGCGCGGGAGAGTGATCCTTTCGTCATCGGCGGCGCCATCATCGACAGGGGTTTGCGGGTGTGTGCGGCCCCTCGCTCGCACAGCAGTTCCGCCCCCCTCCCAGCCCTGTCTCTTATACACACCT
>JAOACN010000001.1 GCA_026417815.1 Chloroflexaceae bacterium
GGCTGGATCAGCCGCTTCACCGTCCCTGGGTTGCCCAACGGCTACTTTGGCACAGCGTCCTACAACCGCACCCGCAACGAGCTCGTCATCCTGGGCGGCAGTTCCGCCACCTCCAGCAGTGGGATGTGGCTGCGGCTGTACCGCAATCTGCCGGTGCTCGACGAGACCAGCAACCTCGAGACCATCCTATCGGCCATCACGCCGCTCGAGGTGGCGATCACCTGGTCGGGTTGGACGCCGGCGGCCAATGCCGAGGCGGTCGGTGGCGCCACGCCGGTGCTCACCGACAACGGCGATGTCTACATCGGCTTCTTCAACGCCAGCACCGCGCTGTATGTGGTGCGGGTACCGCGTACCGGGGACACCACCTTCGGTGCCCTGGTCAACGCCATCTCCTTTGGTGTGACGACCAGCTACGGCCGGCACAACGCCCGAGGTTCCGGGATGCATGTGATGCAGACCCGCGATGGCAGCACGGTGGCCTTCTACAGCCAGTACTACTACTACGGCGCGGGCCTGGGGGTCATCACCGTCAACAAGCGCTCCAGCAGCGCCCGGGTGATGTACGCCGACAGCCAGACCTCGGACGGTCGCAGTCTGCTGCACTGGGGGGCGTCGGGTTTTGCGGTGGCGTTCAATGCGTCGGGCAGCTATAGCGCGGCCAGTAGCGGTGCGGTCTACGGCTACGACTGTGCGGTGCAAACCGCCACCGTGTCCCCGCCGCAAGTCGTGCTGCCCATTCCCAACGGCTACAACACCGGCGGCACCTATCCGTTCTATGTGGAGGTCAGCGTATGAGTGTCTATTTCGATATCCGCAACGATGCGGTGGCGGTGATTGAGACCGACGCGCCCGAGACCGGCTGGATCAAATTGACCCCCAAACAGTCGCGGCTGGCGGCCCGTTACCGGGTCGAGGCGGGCAAGGTGGTGGACGCCTATCCCGGCAAGACGGACGAGGAGGTGCTGGCTGCGATTGCCGAGCAGCAGGCGGCGCAGGCGCAGTCGACCGAGCCGTCGTCGCCGCGCGTCTTGACCAAGCTGCAATTCCTCAACCGATTCACGAACGAGGAACTGGCTGCCGTGTACACGGCGGCCAAGACCAACGTGTTGATCGAGGTGTTCATGGACAAGCTGAAGCTCGCGCAGGAAGTCAACCTGGACGACCCGCAGACCGTGGGCGGCTTGCAGTCGCTGGCGGCGGCCGGGCTCTTGTCCGAGGCCCGCGCCCAGGAGGTGCTGAAGTGAAAGACGCCATCCGGCAGAGGCTGTCGATGCTGACCATCTGGCTGTTGTGCCAGATCGCCGCTGTGATCGCATCCGTCTGGATGCTGTTCGCGGCCTTGGTCGGTAGCCGCCGCGCCTGGACCCTGGCGGTTGCCCACGACCAGCTGGCCAACGCGGCCTTCGGCGGGCACGAGGACGAGACGCTGAGTTCCCGTGCCGGCAAGGCTGCGCGCCAGGGAAAGCGCTGGGCCTGCATCTTCTGTCGGCTGCTGGATCGGTTCGATCCGAACCATTGCGAGAAATCCATCGAGCCGGACGAGGGCAAGTCGCTGCGGTCGTAGCCGATCACTCGCCTGCTTGCTTCCTGAAGT
>JAOACN010000004.1 GCA_026417815.1 Chloroflexaceae bacterium
CCTATGAACTGACCCTCGAACTGCCCCACTTCGACTCCTACGGCCTCTACCTGGGCGTGGCCGACGTGCGCGACTTCGACATGGCCGTGGACGTGCTGCCAGTCAGCGGCGATCTGACCTCCGAGTTTGGTATTCGCTTTCGCCAGGCCGCCCCGGATGATCACCTGCTCTTCTCGATCAGCCCCTCCGGCTACTTCCGGCTCGCCCAGGTGCGCGATGAGGCCTACACCTCCCTTGTGCCCTGGACCGCCGACCCGCGCATCCGCAGGGGCCTGGGGGTGAGCAACCGGCTGCGGGTGATTGCCGAGGGCGCCTCCATCCGCGCCTTTATCAACGGCGAGCAGGTGCTGGAGTACACCGATGAGCGCCAGCAGGCGGGCCAGCTTACCCTGGGGTTGGTGACCTTCGACCAGGGCGATCTGACGGTGCGTTTCGACAACATCGAGGGCGCGGTGGCGCCGATTGTGGATGCGCCCCGCGATGAATGGATCGATCTGCGCGAGGATTTCAGCGACCCGGAACGCGCCCGGTGGAGCGTGGGCGGCGCTACCATCGTGCAGGAGGCCTACGAGGTCTTCGTGGGTGGCGAGGTGGTATCGTGGCAGCAACCCCTGCCCGTTGGCGCCTCGCGGGTCGAGGGCGACTTTGTGCTGGAAGTGGACGCCACGATGGTGGAGGGAGAGGGCGGAGGCAGCGGCTACGGCCTGATGTTCGGCGATGATGCCGCGTTCAACTTTTTCGCTCTGATCATCTTCCCCGAGGGCGGCTACATGCTCTACCGGAACGGCGCCGATGGTGGTCTGGTCCTTCCCCCGGTTCCCGCGCCCGCGGTACGCCCCGGTCTCAACGCCACCAACCGCATCAAGGTCGAGGTGCGCGACCGGCGGCTGGCGATCAGCATCAACGACGAGGTGCTGGCCGAACTGGAGTTTACCGACGGCGTGAGCCTGAAAGGGCGGGCGGGCCTGGTCATTCAGGGTGCGGACGCCTCCGGGGTGCGTGCGCGCTTCGACAATTTTCGTCTGGAGGAACTGCCCTGAGCCTGCTATCCCTCGACCACCACTCGTTCCGGCCCCAGCACCTGCCTCAGGGCCTCGAGCAAGGCCGGGGACACGGCGATAGTATGCTGTGACTCGAGAACCACCGTGCCCACGCCATTGGGCAGGTAGAACCTTACCCGGTCGGGACCGCTGCTCTCGCGGAGCACGCTGTACACATCCTGCATGCGCCGCACGTCGCCATCATGGTCGCCGGTGCGGGGCAGGTGGATCCGCAGTTTCCGCCCGGCAACCGGTAAGTGGGTAGCCGGGTCGTGGTGATGGCCATTGCCACTCATGGCGTGCCCTCTTCCCTGATCGTGGCCATTGAGTCTCACCTGTCGCCGGGGGCGCGCGGGCGCCGGCGCGGCAGGCGGGGGCGCGACGGGCGGCGGCGCCTCCGGCAGCGTTGCTGGTTGAATGACGGCCGGCATCGGCTCCGGCGCCTCGCCAAAACCCTCCAGGTCCATCTCGTTTGGCGCCATGTTCGGGGCCGCCTCCGGCGCTGCCGAAGTGGTGACCATCTCGACCGTTTCAACCACCAGTTGCGTGGTGTCGCGACGGTTATCAATCCGCGCGGTTACCTTCACCGCGGCGTCATCGCGCAGCAGATCGCCATACCTCGCCAGCGTCCTGGGGAAGGCGACCAGTTCAATCGTGCCGGTGAGATCCTCGAGATTGGCGACCAGCATCGCCTCGCCCTTCCTGGTGGTGATGCGACGGACGCCGCTTAGCACGCCGACGAACGTCATCAGCGTATTGAGGTTCTCTTCGGTAATATCGCCCAGGTTACTCACCCCGGCGCGATCCACCCCCTCAAGCGCCCGCGCGACCGGGTCGGCGGAGAGGGTGAGGCCGAGCAGTTCCTTCTCCCAGAGCAATTCTTCCTTCGTATCGGCGGCGGTGGCGGGAACGGAGGGCATAGGGATGCGCGGCACGCGCAGGCTGGCGGCCCCGCCACTTTGCTCGCCAAAGACATCGAAGAGGGAACTCTGGCCAATCTCGCGGGCCTTCTGGGCCTCGGCGCCGGCGCTCACCGCCTGGTCAAGGATGGCCAGTTTCTGGCGGCGCGAGCCGGGGAGCGAGTCGAGGGCGCCGGCCTTGATCAGGCTTTCCAGCAGCCGCTTGTTGAGCGCGTGGCGATCCACCCGCGCGCACAGATCTTCGAGCGACTGGAAGGGGCCATTGGCCTCGCGTTCGGCGATGATTGCCTCGACCGGGCCTTCACCCACGTTCTTGATCGCTGCCAGGCCAAAGCGGATGCCGCGCTGGTAGGCCACATCGGGCGGCAAGGGCCGGCCGGGGTCCAGGGGTTCGATGGTGAAGCCCTTGTGCGAGCGATTGACATCGGGGCCCAGCACGGCCACACCGAGCCGGCGCGCCTCCAGGGCGGCCTTGGTCACATCCTCGAGCACGCCGCCGGCGCCGGTGAGCACGGCGGCCATGTACTCCACCGGGTAATTCACCTTCAACCAGCAGGTCTGATAGCTGAGCAACCCGTAGAGGGTGGCGTGGGGGCGGTTGAAGGAATAGCCGGCGAAGGGCAAAATCAGTTCCCACAACTGGTCAGCGATCTCCTGGCTGATGCCCTGCTTCAGGCACCCTGCCTTGAAGATCGCCTCGTGCTCGGCCATCAAGGCCTTGTTCTTCTTGCTGATGGCCTTGATGACGATATAGGCCTGGCCCAGGGTGTAATCGGCCACCGTCTGGAGCAACTGCATAATCTGCTCCTGGTAGACGATCACCCCGTAGGTGTCTTCGAGGATCGGTTCGAGGATCGGGTGCAGGTAGCGGATCTCCTCGGGATGGTGCTTATTGTGAATATAGACCGGGATCTGCTCCAGCGGGCCGGGGCGATAGAGCGCCACCATGGCGTAGAGATCCTCGACGCGGGTCGGTTTCAACTGCATCAGATAGCGGGTCATCCCCGGCGACTCTAGCTGGAAGACGTTGCGGGTTTCGCCGCGGCTGAGGCTCTCGAAGACCTTCGGGTCATCGGTGGGAATATCATCGAGCCACATGTGCCGCCCGGTGGTCTGCTCGATGTACTTGAGGGCCTCGGCCACTACCGAGAGGTTGGTGAGGCCGAGGATATCCATCTTGAGCAGGCCCATCTTGGCGAGGGTGGGGCCTTCATAGGCCGCCATCAGAGCGTTTTCGTCCTTAGTGGTGCGCTGGAGGGGCACGATCTCTTCCAGGGGCGTGCGGCTGACCACCACGCCGCAGGCGTGGGTGCCCACCGAGCGCATGCGCCCCTCGACCCGCTGCGCGGCATCAATCAACTCCCGGAGTTCCGGCTGGGTCTCATAGATCTGCTTCAACTCCGGCACCCGCTCCATGGCCTGGGCGATGGTGATCCCGACCGGCAGGGGCGGGATCAGCCTGGCGACCCGGTCCACCTCACTGAGCGGCAGATCGAGCACGCGGCCCATGTCGCGCAGGGCCGCCTTGGCCCCCAGGGTGCCGTAGGTGATAATCTGGGCCACATTCTCGCGCCCGTACTTCTGGGTCAGATAATCAAGGATCTCCTGGCGGCGCGAGTCGGCGAAGTCGGTGTCAATATCGGGCATCTCCAGGCGCTCGCGGGAGAGGAAACGCTCGAAGAGCAGCTTGTTCTTCACCGGGTCCACATCGGTAATGCCCAGGCAGTAGAGCACCAGCGAGGCCCCCGCCGAGCCGCGGGGCAGGCAGGGGATGCCCCGGGAGCGGGCGTATTTCACGTAGTCCCAGACGATCAGCATGTAGTCGGGGAAGCCGGTGGCGTTAATCACGTCCAGTTCATCGCGGAGGCGGGTGACGTAGTGCTCGGGCGGGTGGCCGTTGAAGCGCCGCATCAAGCCCTCCTCGCACACCAGCCGCAGGTACGAGGCGGCATCGGGCCCCTCGGGCAGGTCGAACTGCGGCAACTGCACGCGCCCGAACTCCAGCTTCAGGTTGCACATCTCGGCGATGCGGCGGGTATTCTCCAGCGGCGCCGTGCCGTAACGCTTGAACTTCGCCCACATCTCCTCGCCGGACATAATGTGGTAGCTCTCGTCCATGGCGTAGTCTTTGGCGCAGAACTCACGGTAGGTGAGGTTCATGCCCATCGCCATGACCATGTGCTGGGTGGTGCGATCCTCGGGGCGCACGAAGTGGGTGTCGTTGGTGACCACCATGGGGATGCCCAGCTCCCGGCTCATCCGCACCAGTTCCTCGTTGATGCCCTCGAGTTCAGGCGTGTTGTCGTGGAGTTGCAGTTCCAGGTAGTAGTTCTCCGGCCCCAGCAGATCGCGGAAATAGGCCGCTGTCCGGCGCGCCTCCTCGGCCTGATGGGCCTGGATCTGGCTGATCACCTCGCCGGCGATACACGAGGAGGTGACGATCAGGCCCTCGTGGTACTGCTCGAGCAGGGCGCGGTCGATGCGCGGGCGGGCGAAGACGCCCTTGCCCATCCCGTCGAGGTGGGCGCGAGTGGTCAGCCGGACCAGGTTGCGATAGCCGGTCTCATTTTTGGCAAGCAAGAGGAGGTGATAGTAATTCTTCCCGCTACGGACCATGGGGTCGCTGCGCGATCCGGGGGCCAGATAGGCTTCCATGCCGATGATCGGCTTGACGCCAGCCTTCTTCGCCGCCTCGTAGAACTCAATCGCGCCGTACATCACGCCGTGATCGGTGAGCGCGATGCTATCCATGCCCAGCTCCGCCGCCCGGGCGGCAATCGCCGCCGTGGAGGCGTAGCCGTCGAGCAGGCTGTACTCCGAGTGGACGTGCAGGTGGACGAAGTCCTTCATGATGCTCCCCGCCCCGCCAGGGGGTGTCTGCAAAAATTATTTACAGTTAATAGAGATGGAAGATGTTCTGGAGATAGGTAAAACGTATGTTTTCCACAATGCGCTGTCAGCAGATCCGCATTGTAATGACATGAATGAACATAATGCGTGGGGCGAACAGGCATTCGACGCGCGGTTTCCATTATAGCACAGGGCCGGCATGCGTAAAGAGTGTAAGCCGTGGTTTCGCTGCGCGGCCTGTCGCCTTATCGTTGGGGGGAGGTGCGGAGGGCGCAGCCCTCCGCGATCCCGGTGTGAACCTTCTTGACTCTACTTTGTCACGTTGCCGCTGGCGGGGGTTGCGGGGGCCGCAGGCCCCCGAAGATCTTCTGGTGCGGCGTGGCGAAGCCGCACCGCACCAGGAAGGGGAACGTTCCGAGGGGTTGCACCCCCTCCTCCGAACCCCCTCGCAGTGGAAGCCGCGGCAAGTGACAAAGTAGAGTTAAAACGTTAAAAAGAGAAGAGTGTGGGAGGGCCGCGCCCGCCCACACCCTCCCTGGCCGGCAGGGGCATGTAGCATTACTCGTACCGCAGCGCGACCAGCGGGTCGAGGCGCGCAGCGCGGGCGGCGGGGTAGAGACCGGCCACGATGCCCACCAGGGCCGCGAAGGCCAGCGCCGCCAGGGCCAGCCACCAGGGGGTGACAAAGAAGGCCCCTTCGACCGGCAGCCGTTCCCGCGCGATGTACCAGTTGATCACCTGGTTGAGTAGAATACCGATCAGCCAGCCGCCAATGATGCCGATCGCTCCGCCGATCAGCCCGATCAGCCCTGCCTCGAGCATGAAGATGCCGCGGATGTCGCCGCGCGAGGCGCCGATCGCCTTCAACGTGCCGATCTCGCGGGTCCGCTCGTAGATGGCCATGATCATCGTGTTGACGATGCCCAGGCTGGCCACGAACAGCGCCAGCCCGCCCACCGAGCCCAGCATGACGTTGATTACCGCGAAGACGCGGTTGGCCTGCTGCAGAATAAGTTCGAGCGATTGCACCCGGAAGCCCTGGCTCCGCAGGGCGCGCACCAGTTCGGTGGCCGCCGCCACGTCGCTGGCCCGGATCACCGCCTCGTCGTAGCCGTAGCGCTCCAGGTAGTCGGGAGTGTTGAACCACCAGGCTTTCATCGCCGCCATGTCGGCGGTGCTCGCCTGCACCTCGTTGTCGGCCCCGTTGTTTACGCCCACCACGGTGAGCGGAAAGCGTTCGGTTTCGCCCCGCGGGCTGCGCAGCACAATCGCCACCTCACGCCCCAGCAGGTCCTCGGGGCGCGCGCCCGGCGGCAGGGTCCCCGCGGCCAGCACCACCTGACCGGCCCCCTCCAGGGGGCCGAGCGTGCCAGCCAGGGCCACCGGCGGCGCGCGGAAGGGGTTGGCGATCAGGTCCAGCCCGGTGACCCGCACGGGCCGCGCGCCGCCACCCGGGAGCTCCAGCAGCGTTGTCACCTGGTCCAGGTTCACCCGCGTGGTCACCCCGCGCACGCCGGGCAGGCGCTCCCACCGGGCCGCCACCTCGGGCGTGATCGGCTGAGCGGGCATGGGGGGGCCGAACTGGGTGAAAAAGTCCTGCTCCTGCTGCTGGCCGGGACGCACAAAGACGTTTTCCAGCCCCAGGGCGGCGAACTGCTCGCGGATCTCGCGCTGCACCCCCACGCCCAGCGACACCATGGTGACGATCGTCAGAATCCCCACGACCACCCCGGTCGAGGTCAGCGCCGTGCGCACCTTGCGCCGGCCCAGGTTCTCCAGGGCCGTCCGCAGCATATCCTGAAAGGTCATGGGCCGCCCTCTCCCTGCCTGGTAAGGCCGAAGCATTGGCGCAGCCAACGCTTCGACCCAGCTAGAACCCCACCTCAACGATGGTGCGCCCGGTGCGATCCTGGAAGAAGCCCACCCCGTCCTGGATCAGGCCCACGTAGAAGCCCATTTTCGTCTCACGCTGCAGCACGCGCACCCGCCCGACGATGGTAATCTCTTCCCCGGGCATAAAGAAATCTTCGACGCCCGGCGCGCTCCACTGTTCGGGGGGCCTGGCGCTGAGCGCCCAGCGGAAGGGGTAGCGTTTGGCCCCGCCGCCGCTGTTGGCGTCCCAGCCCATGCCCAGGCGCCAGAAGCCGCCGGCCTGGGCGGCGTAGCGCCCGCCCTCGACCGAGGAGAAGACCTCATCGGTGGTGTACTCGAAGCCGCTGGGCGGGCCATAGGTGCGAATGGGCACGCTGCCGGTGTTCCGCACGCGCACGGTAACCGTGATCACCTCGCCCAGCATGACCCGCTGTGGAGCGATGTAGGCCGAAACGATCCGCGCCTCGGGCTGGCCCACGTTCGCCAGTTCGATGGACCCCTGGCGTTGCGCCAGGTTGCCGAAGCGGTCCTCGGCGCGCACCGTGTACGTGTAGACCCCCGCCGGCAGCAGCGCGCCATTGGGACGTTTGCCGTTCCAGACGTGGTGCTGTTCGTAGGGTCCTTCGTCTTCGCGCGTCACCACGGGGATAACCTCGCCGTCGGGAGCGATCACCTCGATGTCCACGGTGGCGCTCACGGGCAGCCGGTAGGTGAACTCGGCGACGTCGTCAATGGCGTCGGCATTGGGTGAAATGATCGTCGGCGCGACGGTGAGGTTCTCGATGTCGGGCATGGGCGCCTCGTTCCCGGTAATGGTGAGCGGCAAACGCCGCTCCTCCCGTTGACCGGCGTCGCTCTGAGCGGCTACGACGATGGTGTAGGCGCCGGGGGGCAGCAAGCGGCGCACCAGCACTGGATCGTCAGTGGGCGCCGTTCCGTCGAAGCGCAGCACGTAGGGGTCGCGACTGGCCACCCGGGGCTGGGCGCGTCGCAGGTCATAGCGCGCGCCGCTGGCATCGAGCACGTAGATGTCCACCGTGGCATCGCGGCCCACGGTATAGGCGATGGTCAGCGGCGCGTTCGCTTCGGTGGGAGCAAAGGTGTCGGCGCTGAGCGTCACGTCCCCGAGCAGGGGGCCGCTGCCGCAGCCGATCAGCAGCAGCGCCGTGGCCAGGAGGACGATCAGCAAGCCTGCGGTGCGAGTCATTTCCATACTGTGGCGCAACTCTCCCGGTTGCGCGCTATGTCACCGTCTGGAGGGTGCGGGGGAAGACGGCGCCCTCCGCACGGGCAAGCCCTGAGACCCGGTTTGTTCGGTGGGGCTGCCGGCGCAGCCGCCAGCGCCACCGAACAATCATCCCTGGGGCGGCTACGCCGCCCCACACCCCGCCCTGGGAGACGGACGTTGCTCTGGCCCTGTGGTTGCCTTCGGGCGCCGTGCAACCTCATGAAAGTCTACCATACAACCGAATGCCCCTTGCGGCGCGTGGAATGAGGAAAAGATGAAGCCGCGCTGGCGCCAGGCACGCCTGGTATAATGCCTGTAATGCACACGGACCCCGCACGGGAGGGCCTGGGAGGGCTCCGCCCTCCCAGGAACATTCTTTTTTTCACCCCGGTGGTGCGCACGCCGCGAAAGGCCTATGGCAACACTCCTGTATCTGCTAACCGCTTTCTGGCGGGCGAGCGTCAATCTCTGGCGCCGGCTGCGGCGCCGCCGTATGGACTGGGTACGCATGGAGGTCAGCGGTGCGTTGCCCGAACTGACGGAGCCGCTACTCTGGTGGCAGACCCGCTTCGGCTCCATCGCTGCCCCTGTCAGCCTGCAGATCCTCCGGCGGCGCTTCGAGCGCCTGGCCGATGACCCGCATGTTCGTGGCGTGGTGCTGGTCCTTCGCGATCTCGATGCGGGGTGGGCCGCCATGCAGGGGCTCCACGAGATCCTCCGCATCTACCGCAACGCCAGTAAGCGCGTGGTGGCCTATCTTCCCGCCGCTGATACGCGCGCCTATTTCGCCGCATGTTGCGCCGACACGGTGGTGATGCCGCCCACGGCCTATCTTAACCTGACCGGCCTGCGGGTCGAGGTGACCCTTTTCGGCGACACCCTCCGTCTCGCTGGACTGGAGGCCGAGGTCATCGCCGTCTCGCCCTACAAGAGCGGTGGCGACCAGCTGGCCCGCGCCTCGCTCTCGCCCGAGGCCCGCGAGCAACTCGAACGGCTCGTTGATGACCGCTTCACGATGCTCGTCGAGACCATCGCCGCCGCGCGCGGTCTGAGCAACGAACACGTTCGCGGGTTGATTGACCGCGCCCCCTTCCGCGCCGATGCCGCCTGCGAGGCGGGTTTACTCGACGCCGCGCTCTACGAGGACGAACTGGAGGCGTACCTGCAGCGCCTCGACCACGGGGACGCTCCGGCGACCACGGCGGCGTCCGCTTCCGCCGCCAGAGGCGACGAGAGGCTGGCGCTGGTTGACTGGCTGCAGGCCGACCGCTGGTTGCCCCTCCCCGCCGCCCGCCGCGAGCGGCGCCTGGTGGGGGTTGTCCCCGTCATCGGCGCCATCGCCACCGGGCCAAGCCGGCGCTCCCCTCTGCCACTGCCCATTCTCGGCGGCAACCTCGCCGGCAGCGACACCATCGCCCAGGCACTGCGCCGCGCCGAGCGTGACAACCGTGTGGCCGCCGTGGTGATGCACATCGACTCCCCCGGCGGCGACGCGTTCGCCTCTGACCTGATCTGGCGCGAGGCGCTGCGTCTCAGCCGGCGCAAGCCGCTGGTGGTCAGCATGGGCGACGTGGCCGCTTCGGGGGGCTACTACATCGCCGCCCCGGCGCGGGCGATCATGGCCCGCCCGGCCACCCTCACGGGCAGTATCGGCGTCCTCGCCGTGCGAGCGAATGGCGCCGCCTTGCTCGAACGGGCGCGGATAGGGGTGGGCGTGATCAGCCGGGGCGCCAACAGTGGTCTCTTTTCGCCCCTGCGCCCGCTGGAAGCACATGAGCGCGATGCCCTCACGCGCACGGTGTTCGAGACCTACGCCATCTTCAAGGATCGGGTGCGCGAGGGGCGCGGCATTGAGGAGGAGCAACTCGAGCCGATCGCCGGCGGGCGCGTCTGGACGGGGCGTGAGGCGGCCCTGTTCGGCCTGGTGGACGACCTGGGGGGGCTGCCCGCCGCGGTGGCCCGCGCTCGTGAGCTGGCTGGCCTGCCCCCCGATCCGCGTCCCACCCTGCTGATGGTCCGCGGCGGGGGCCGGCGCGATCTGCTGCCGCGTCCCTTTCCTTCCGACGAACCGCGGAGCTTCCTCCCCGCGCTGCTAGAGGAAGCCCTCCGCACCCGCATCCTTGCTGCCCTGCCCTTCGTCTTCCGCGAAGTCTGATTATCGGGGAACCCACGCTTCCCCGATCCCCTGCCTCCTGGCCTGGGAAGGCAAAGTTCTGCCGGGAACCCTTGTTCCTCACCTTGCAGGTAGATGCAGTCGCCACGTGCCCCGCTGACCGCCGGTTGGAGGGGTGTGGGGAAACCAGGTTTCCCCACACCCCTCCCAGAACGTCATCGGATACCCGGGGTATCCGAACCGGTTCCATAGCGTTTCTCGAAACGATTGACCTGCAACAACGGCGGCGCAAGGGTAGCGAGCCACACGGCTCAGTGTCCTATATGGATCAAGAGACCAGTGCTCTAATCCGCCTGGGCCGGAAGCGCCTGGCGCGTCAGGGCCCGCCCGCCCGCCAGGGAGGGCACGAGCGCCAGCAGCACCAGGCCCGCCGCCACGCGCATCGCCAGGTCGAAGCCGGCGGCCAGGGTTGCGGGCGGCGCGGCGGTGATCGGGCTGATCGGGCCGCCGTGGAGGGCGAATACGCGCGAGGCCCAGACCGCTCCGGCGATTGCCACCCCCGCCGTCTGGCCCAGGTTACGCATCACCGCGAGCAGGCCGCTGGCCACCCCCAGGGCCTCGGGCGGGGCGTTGCCCAGCACGGTGCTGTTGTTGGGGCTCTGGAACAGGCCCACTCCGACGCCAAGAACCAGCAGGCAGCCGATCAGGTAGGTCAGCGGCGTGTCTACCCTGGCAAAACTCATCCCGATCAGACTGGCCGCCGCGATCAGCAGGCCGGCCAGGGTGAGCACCCGCGGCCCGATGCGGTCGGAGAGGCGCCCGCTAATTGGCGCGCTCAGCGAGAGCGCCAGCGGCAGGCCCATCAGCGCCAGCCCGGTGGTTTGCAGGTCGAGCCTGAGCACGAATTGCAGAAAGAGGGGTGTCAGAATCAGATTAAAGGCCAGACCCAGAAAGAGCAAAAAGCTCGCCAGCAGGTTGAGGGAAAAGGCCGGCGCGCGAAACATGCGCAGGCTGATCATCGGATGGGGAAAGCGCCACTCCCAGGCCAGGAAAGCCGCCCCCGCCGCGCCGAACAGCGCGAACAGCCCGGCGATGCGCGGATCGTTCCACCCCCAGATCGGCCCCTCGGTGAGCGCCAGCAGCAAGCCCAGCAGGGCGGCCATCAACAGCAGCGCGCCTGCGCTATCGAAGACCTGCCGGTCCGTCGTGGCCCGATCGGGGGCGATGCTGCGCAGGGTGAGCCATATCCCCGCCATGCCCACCGGCACATTGACAAAGAAGATCGCCTCCCAACCGACATAGCGCAGCAGCACGCCGCCGAGGGCCGGGCCGATCAGGATCCCTGCGGCCACGAACGAACCGATCGCGCCCAGCGCCGTCCCGCGCTCGCGCGCTGGAAACGCCGTAACGAGCAGCGCCGGCCCCACCGCCTGGATCATCGCCGCGCCCACCGCCTGCAACACCCGAAAGCCGATCAACGCCCCGATGGTGGGGGCCAGCCCGCACAGCGCCGACGCGAGGGTAAAGACCCCAAAACCCGCGAGGTACACCCGGCGCTTGCCGAACATATCCCCCAGCCGGCCCATCAGTAACAGCAAGCACGAGATGGTCAGCAGGTAGGCCAGCATCACCCACTCCACCGCGTTGAGGTTGCTCTTGAATGCGGCAACGAGGGTGCCCAGGGCGATGTTGACGATTGAACCGTCTATTGTGGACAGCAGCACACCGCTGCCTACCGCCGCCAGGGCCCACCATTTGCGCGAATGGTCGTTCACCGGTGATCCCTTGTCATCGTAGGGTCAGATTGCCGTATTGTAGCACCGGCGCGCCCCCAACGCGAAGCGCCCCGCCGAATAGGCGGGGCGCTTCGCGATGAACCGATGTGAAGAGGTTAGCGGCTCAGACCGCTGTTGATCTGCGAGAAGACCTGCGACACGCGGCCGCCGAGCAGCGTCAGGATACCGATAACAACAATAGCGATCAGCACGAGAATGAGCGCGTACTCGACCAGGCCCTGGCCCTCTTCCTTGGCGAAGAAGCTGCGAAGCATCGGTTGTACTCCCGTGTGTTAGCTAGATTGCTGAGTAGAACGTTGGACCGACAGGCGTACGGGTGTTGTGAATGCCATCCTAGCGGCTCAGACCGCTGTTGATCTGCGAGAAGACCTGCGACACGCGGCCGCCGAGCAGCGTCAGGATACCGATAACAACAATGGCGATCAGCACGAGAATGAGCGCGTACTCGACCAGACCCTGGCCCTCTTCCTTGGCGAAGAAGCTGCGAAGCATTGTTTCACCTCCCTTCCGTTACGAGTATTGTTGGTAGAGGTTTTCCTCTACGCGCTAGCAGTATAGGTCGTACGATGCAAAACAACAATAGTCAGAAGGTACTGTGCATGCAAGGGTACTAAAATTGCCGATTCTGATGCTTTGAAAGGACTTTTGGCGTGGAAGGGGCTGTCAATAGTACCAGGGTCCTGATGTGTGCACAGGTTAGGGATGGGAGGATCTGGGGGGCGAAGCTCTCCCACGAAAACCCCTTTTCCGTCGTTGAGAGTGGTAGCGCGACCTTCCAGGTTGCGCGCGCGGGAGCTTTGCCTGCGATCATCTACGGAGGGTCAAAACATCTATCACGTTCAACACAACGGTGATGATCGCCCCGAACGCCAGGGTAAGACCGAAGCCCCAGAGCAGCACACGGGCGGCGTAGGGGTTACGGCGGCGCGCGAACCACCAGCCGATGATCTGTGCCAGCGGCGCCAGCAGGCTGAAGAACAACGGCGCGCCCACTTGCAGCCAGCGCGGCCCGTTTCCCGCCGCAGCGAGAATGCCGAACAGCCCGAAGGCATTCACCATCACCAGCAGGCTCAGCCCGGCTACAACGCAGCCCACCGGCCAGGCCGCATAGGTCCGCGGCGCCTGCGGCGCTGGATCAGGCGGTTCGAGGGGTGTGGGGAAACCTGGTTTCCCCACACCCCTGCCCGAGGGGAGGGGCCGGGAGGGCGCGGCCCTCCCGGGACAATTCCGGTGGTGTTTGTCACCCTTGCGGCACATACCGAAAGATCAGAATGAACTGATGCACCTGATTGGCCACAAAGGCAAAGGGATAGCCAAACGGGTACAGATTGAGGCTCTGGTCGTGCCAGATCCGATACCCGCGGAACTCCAGTCCCGGCGTCTGGCCCAGGGAGGCCACGATGTCGGCGTGCAGCATATTGTGATGCCTGGCGGTCGGTTGCAGGTCCTTGGTGAAGAGCACCAGATGGCCCCCGGGCTTGAGCAGTGGCAGCGCGCCCTCCAGCACCCGCCGCAACTCGCGCAGAAACTCCCAGTAGTCCAGGTTCCCCAGATCGGCGGGGGAGGCGGTGAAGGGGGTGGGGGCGCTCGCGCCGCGCTTCTTGCGTTCGCCGGTCTTCTCGCGGGCCTGCATCGCCGCGTAGGGTGGATCGGTGAGTATCAGGTCGAAGGGGCGCTCACGCACCGGTTCGAGACGCGCCAGTTCCCGCGCATCGGCTACCAGGTAGGGCTGGGGCGCGACTCCGATGCGCTCGCAGACAGCCTGGTAGATCCGGGCGTACTCAGGCGACAGGTCCACCCCCACGGCCGTGCGTCCTTCCAGCGAGCAGGCGATCAATGTGCCGCCAACACCGGCGAAGGGGTCGAGCACGTGGCCGCCGCGGCGGGTGAAGAAGCGCACCAGTTCGGCCAGCAGTTGGGGGGGCTTGGGCGAGGGATGCGCGCGCCGCAACTCGTGGGCGTAACTTTCGGGCCCTCTGGTTGGATAGCGCGTGCTGATCACCGAGCGCAGCGCGTAGGTCCACTCGCGACCGGTCAGGTCGTTCAGGCGGTTGCGCGGGTCCACGCCAGGGTTGTCGGTGGGGTCGTTCATTTCGCAGGCAGGTTCAGTATCGGGCGCTCCAGGTTAACTCTTGCCCCGCAGTTGAAGGGGGCGAGGAGGCAGCGCCTCCCCGCCCCCCGTTTCGCCCGCCGCGGGCAGAACCAGCGGGTCGCCGAAGGCGGCGTCCTCCGCGCCTTTCCCAGCCCGGCACGCAACGGGCCGCGTAGCAAAACCAGGTCTTACCGCCAGCCAGCCATAAGCGCCGTGAACTCGCGGAACAGGTAGGTCGCGTCGTGGGGGCCCGGGCCGGCTTCGGGATGGTACTGCACACTGAAGCAGCCCAGGCCGGTGTGGCGCAGGCCCTCCACCGTCTGGTCGTTCAGATTGATGTGGGTCACCTCCACCTCGGGGGGCAGGGTATCCGGGTCCACGGCGAAGCCGTGGTTCTGCGAGGTGATCTCCACCCGGCCCGTCGGGACATGGCGCACGGGATGGTTTGCGCCGTGGTGGCCAAAGGGCAGTTTGTAGGTGCGGGCCCCCAGGGCCAGGCCCATCAACTGGTGGCCCAGGCAGATGCCGAACACCGGCACGCGCCCCAGCAGGTCGCGCAGGGTCTCGAAGGCGTAGGTTGCCGCGGCGGGGTCGCCCGGGCCGTTGGAGTAGAAGATGCCATCGGGCTGCAGGGCCAGGGCCTCGCTCGCCGGAGTGGCGGCTGGCACCACCGTCACCCGGCAGCCGTGGTCAACCAGGCGGCGCAGGATGGTGCGCTTGAGACCAAAGTCATAGGCTACGACGTGATAGGTCAGCGGTGGCGTGCCGCCAGGGTACGCCGGGCCGAACGGCGCCGAGCCTTCGGCCCAGTGGTACGGCTCTTCGCAGGTCACCACCCGGGTCAGGTCAAGGCCCTCCATTGGCGGGGCCTGGCGGGCCTTCGCCAGCAGCGTCTCAACCGGCTCGCCGGTGGTCGAGATAATGCCGCGCATAGCCCCCGCGGTGCGAATGTGCCGGGTGAGCGCCCGCGTGTCCACCTCGCTGATCGCGACGATGCGGTGCTCGCGCAACAACTGGGCCAGACTACCGCGGGCGCGCCAGGAACTGAAGTGCTCGCTGTAGGCGCGCACGATGAAGCCGGCCACCTGAGGCCGGAGCGACTCGGGATCGAAATCGTTGACCCCGGTATTGCCGATGTGCGGCGCGGTCATCGTGACCAGCTGGCCGCAGTAGGAGGGGTCGGTCAGGATCTCCTGATACCCGGTCATCCCGGTGTGAAAGACCACTTCGCCGATGCACTGGCCCGGCGCGCCGAACGAACGACCCGGAAAGACCCGGCCATCTTCGAGTACGAGTACTGCGTCCATTCCTCTATGTGCCTCTAACAGCGAGACTTCGTCTCGGTGGGGGTTGCGGTGGCCCCAGGCCCCCGCAACATTTTTTGCCGGAAAGGGAAAAGAACCGGGTTGTGTTGACAGAGGCAAGCTGATTGCCCCGTAGTTTGCGCCGATGCTCATTGTATCACGCTGTGGCGGTTATAATGCAGTTCCAGGCACCCTGTTCGACATTGGCACGCAGCCGGTCCCGTCCAGATCTGACAGGCCCAATCCAAAATCCGATGCGTCTGCTCTTGCTCTACAAGGACTATCCTCCGGTCGTCGGGGGCATCGAGAACCACCTGCGCCTGCTGGCCGAGGGCCTGGCGGCGCGGGGGTACGCCGTCACCGTGCTGGTGAGCGGCGCCACGCGCCGTACCCGGGTGGCGGAGGAAGGCGGTGTGCGCGTGATCCGGGCCGGTCGTCTGGCAACCCTGGCCTCTACCCCCCTCAGCCCGGCTCTGCCGCTACTGCTGGCTCGCGCCCGGCCCGACCTGATCCACCTGCACCACCCCTTTCCGCCTGGAGATCTGGCGACCCTGATCGCCGCGCCGGGCGTGCCGCTGGTGGTCACCTACCACAGCGACATTGTGCGCCAGCGCCGCCTGGGGCGAACACTCGCCCCGTTATTCCGGCGGACGCTGCGACGGGCGGCGCGCATCGTAGCGAGCAGCCCGGCGTACATCCGCACCTCGCCGTTCCTGGCGCCGCTGGCCTCCCGCTGCCGGGTGGCGCCCTTCGGGGCGCCGCTGGAACGCTTCGCCACCGCCGATCCGGAACGGGTGGCGGCGCTGCGGGCGCGCTTTCCGGGGCCGCTGGTGCTCTTCGTCGGGCGGCTCCGCTACTACAAGGGCGCCGACCGGCTGGTGCGGGCGATGGCCCACGTGCCCGCGCGGGCTGTCTTTGTCGGCGGCGACGCCACGGTGCGCCGCGCCGACCTGGAGGCCCTCGCCGCCGTTCTGGGCCTGACGGAGCGCGTCCACTTCGTCGGCGAGCAATCCGAAGAAGCGGTGCGCGCCTGGTACCACGCTGCCGATGTCTTTGCCCTGCCCGCCGTGGAGCGGAGCGAAGCCTTCGGCATCGCCCAGGTGGAGGCACAGGCCGCCGGGTTGCCGGTGGTTACCACCGAGGTGGGCAGCGGCACCAGCTACGTGACGCTCCACGGGCGGACCGGCTTTGTGGTGCCGCCCGACGACGTGCCCGCCCTGGCCCGCGCCCTGCGGGTGCTCATCGCCAACCCCGACCTGGCGCGCGCCCTCGGCGCCGCGGGCCGTGCCCGCGCGCAACGCGAGTTCAGCCTGGAGCGCATGCTCGACCGCATGGAAGCAGTGTATGCCGAGGCGCTGGAGGACCCGGCGCGCTAATAAGGTTTTGGATGGCCTTCGCCCCTCCGAAGTCTCCTCTAAAATGAGAAGCCTCATTGGAATACTATTACGCAGCTATGTCATTCCAGCAACGTTTCATTGTCAGTTGTATCATTGGACTGATCACCGGTCTTGTATGTAGCTGGTACCAACAGGCATTTGCCAATGGCGGCGCGGGTGATATAACCATGCCGCTCTGTATGGGTGAGGCGTTGTGGCGGGGCGAGAATCCGTACATTGTTTGCCGCGGATTTCAGAGCGACGGTGTCACGTCGAATACTCTCAACCCGGTCACGACGGCGATCATCACGCTGCCCCTGTTGCCGCTGCCCCGCCCCGCCGCGGCGGGCGTGTTTCTCGGCCTGTCAGCGGCCATCCTGGCCTGGGCGCTCACCCGCAGCGGGGAAGCCTGGCGGCTCCTGACCTTCCTGGCCTTTCCCTTCTGGGCCGCCGTTCAGACGGTGCAGTGGGCGCCACTGTTGCTGGCCGTCTACTTCTGGCCGGCGCTGCTGGCGCTCACGCTGGCGAAGCCGCACGTCGGGGCGGCGGTGGCGCTGAATGTACCCTGGCGGCGCTGGCCGGTTATCGTGACCGTGCTGCTAGGGTTGCTCAGCCTGTTCTGGATGCTGGCCTGGCCCCTGGCCATGCTGGGCGGCATCGGGGCGCCGGGCGATTACTGTCCGCCAGTGCTCAGCCTGCCCGGCGCATTGCTCCTCCTGGCCGCCCTGCGCTGGCGTGCCCGCGAGGCCCGCCTCCTGCTCATCCTGGCGCTGGCGCCGCAACGGGCGTTCTACGACCAGTTGCTCGTCTTCGGGGTGGTGCGCACCAGGCGCGAGTTGCTGGTGTTAATCTTTTTCAGTTGGATGTGCTACCTGGTCTGGTTCCTGACGTCCCTTCCCGGAATTCCCTGGTTCATCTGGCTAATCTACCTGCCGGCCCTGGTGATCGTCCTTCGGCAAGATCGTCTCTGTTCCACAACGGATACTCCTCTGACGTCCGGCGCCGACCCCGACCCCCCCAGACAGGACAGTTGAGCACAAGGCGCTCCGGAACGTTCCTGAACACGAGGGCCAACCCCTTCCAGGGCTTCCCTTCCTGCCGGAGGGGAGGGTTTGAGAGGGCTGCGCCCTCCCAGGAATAATGCTCGGTCACCGTGTCGCGCGGCGCAGCCGCCTGGCAGGGGGATGGGGAAACCAGCTTTCCCCATCCCCCTGGGAGGATCGGGGAGAGCCTGGCCCTCCGCGACCACTGAACGCGCCAGGCGAGTAAGGTACAATACCTCCCGGCAACCCGCCCGCTCTATGATTTTTCAATGGCCATCGAAAATCCAAAATAGAATAAGAGAAGCGCCATGACCGACCCCATTGACCGGCTGCGGGCCAACCTGCGCGCCGCGGCCATTCCGGCCACCGAAGACGACCTGGCGGGCATTCAGGCCAGGGGCTTTTTGAACCGGCTG
This sequence comes from Chloroflexaceae bacterium, assembly GCA_026417815.1. Classification (GTDB taxonomy): domain Bacteria; phylum Chloroflexota; class Chloroflexia; order Chloroflexales; family Chloroflexaceae; genus JACAEO01. The sequence goes on from JAOACN010000004.1 coordinate 18,051, forward strand.
GCGGATTTCGAGCGCATCGTCGCCGGGATACCCGCCGAGACGTTGCCCGATTTCCTGGACGCGGGTAGCCTGCCCGTCCCGGCTGAGGTTGCCGCGTCGCCCGCGGCGCCGGGCGACGCGCCGCCCGCCGATACCCTGCTCGGCGCCGCCGCGGCGATCCGCGCGGGCGCCACCACCCCCACGGCGCTGGTCGAGGCGGCCCTGGCGCGGATCGCCGCCCTGGATGGCCCCCTGAACGCCTTTCAGCTCGTCCTGGCCGAACAGGCCCTGGCCGACGCCCGTCGCGCCGAGGCCGAACTGGCCGCTGGCCGGGATCGTGGCCCGCTCCACGGTGTTCCCGTGGCGGTGAAGGATCTGCTGGATATGGTCGGGCTGCCTACCACTGCCGGCTCGACCATTCTGGCCCACACCGTCGCTGCCGCCGACGCCACCGCCGTGGCCCGCCTCCGCGCCGCCGGAGCGATCATCATCGGCAAAACGCGCCTCTCCGAGTTCGCCTACTCGCCTGGTTCAAACAACGCTCACTACGGCCTGTCTCTTATACACATCT
>JAOACN010000018.1 GCA_026417815.1 Chloroflexaceae bacterium
AGATGTGTATAAGAGACAGGGAGTACACCGAGGGCATGCAGTTCGACCGGGGCTACATCTCGGGCTACATGGTCACCAACGTCGAGCGCCAGGAAGCGGAACTCGACGACCCCTACATCCTCATTACCGATAAGAAGATTAGCAGCATCCAGGACATTCTCCCCGTCCTCGAGAAGGTCCTGCAGGTCACCAAGAACTTCGTGATTATCGCCGAAGACGTGGACGGTGAGGCCCTGGCCACGCTGGTGGTCAATAAGCTGCGGGGCACGATCAATGCCCTGGCGGTCAAGGCGCCTGGCTTTGGCGACCGCCGCAAGGCCATGCTGCAGGACATCGCCATTCTCACCGGCGGTACGGTGATCAGCGAGGAGATCGGCCGCAAGCTCGATAGCGCGACCATCGAGGACCTGGGCCGCGCCCGCAAGGTGGTGGCCACCAAGGACGATACGACGATCGTCGAGGGCAAGGGTGATGAGGCGGCCATTCGCGCCCGCATTGAGCAGATCCGCGCCCAGATTGAGACGACCACCAGCGACTTCGACCGTGAGAAGCTGCAGGAGCGCCTGGCCAAGCTGGCCGGCGGGGTGGCGGTGATCAAGGTCGGCGCGGCTACCGAGCCGGAGCTGAAGGAGAAGAAGCACCGCGTCGAGGACGCCCTCTCGGCCACCCGCGCGGCGGTTGAGGAGGGTATCGTTCCCGGTGGCGGCGTCGCGCTGATCAACGCTATTCCCGCCCTGGATAGCGTGAAGGTCGAGCACGAGGACGAGAAGGTCGGCCTGCAGATCCTCCGCCGCGCGCTGGAAGAGCCGCTGCGCGTGCTCGCCCGCAATGCCGGCGAGGACGGCTCGGTGATCATCGCCAACGTCCGCCGCATGCAGGAGGAGAAGGGCGATAACACCATCGGCTACAACGTGCTGACCGCCGAGTACGGCAGCATGATCGAGCAGGGCATCATTGACCCGGTGAAGGTGACCCGCAGCGCCGTGCAAAACGCGGTCTCGATCGCGGGCATGATCCTCACCACCGAGGCGCTGATTACCGACATCCCAGAGGAGAAGGCCCACGCTGGCGGCATGCCCGGCGGCATGGGCGGCGGAATGGACTTCTAGCGTGCATGGGGAAACCGGGTTTCCCCCTTCCCCGGCCCGTAGAGCCACAGGCCGTGGGACAACCCTCAGGGTTGCCCCACGGCCTGTGGCCTGATTATGGCAGCCAGCGGTACTCCAGATATGGAGTGGGCGGGTTGGTGATCGCCCGCAGGCCCAGGGGATCGGCCTGGGTCGAGGGCTCGGCCAGGCGCGCAGCCAGCAAGGCGCGCAGTGAACCGCTCCGCGTGTAGCGCACCACCAGCGCGGTTTCCAGGCCGGCCAGGTCCTTTGCCCCGGCAATGGCCTCCTCCAGGTTGCCGAGTTCGTCAACCAGCCCCAGTTCCAGGGCCTGTGAGCCGGTGTAGATCCGCCCATCGGCAATCTCGCGCACCCGCGCCTCCGGCAGCCCCCGGCCCTCGACGATCACCTTCACGAACCCGTCAAAAGCCTCGTCCACGATGGACTGCAACACCCGTCGCTCTTCGTCGGTCGGCGGGCGCGTCGGCGAACCGATGTCCTTCAGTTCGCCCGATTTGTAGACGAAGGTCGCCAGCCCGAGTTTGTCGAAGGCTTCTTCGTAATTGACCAGCGAGAGGATGACGCCAATACTGCCGGTCAGGGTGTCGGGATTGGCGTAGATGCGCTGGGCCGGGGTGCTGATGTAGTAGCCGCCACTGGCCGCGGCGGGTCCCATCGAGACGACCAGGGTCTTGCCGGCCTCGCGCACGCGGCTCAGGGCGGCGTGGAGTTCGCTGCTCGCCACCACGCCGCCGCCCCCGCTGTTCACCCGCAGGACCACGGCCTTGACGCGCCCGTCACGCTCGGCCTGGCGGATCTGGCTGAGCAGTTGTTCGTGCGAGAGTTGCAGGCTAAAGCCGTCGGCTGCCGCGCCGATCACGCCGCTCACCTCGATGATGACGACCCGATCCTGCCCCGAGCCTTCGACGATCTGCTCCTCCCAGCGGCTGGCGGGGAGCGGCCCCGCCGCGCCAGCCATTCCGCCCCCGCTACGCAGCACCAGCCACAGGCCGCCCAGCGGCAGAATGGCGCAGGCCAGCACCACACCGATAATGATTGAGAGGGCGATCAACCAGCCGCGCCCGGCGGATGGTCTGGGTTGTGCGTCCATGGTTATGGTATCCTCCTGGTGGATCAACGCTCCGTTGTCACTTGCCGCGGCTTCCGCTGCGAGGAGGTTCGGAGGGGTTCCACTCCTCCAAACTTTCCCCTTCCTGGTGCGACGCGGCGAGGCCGCGCCGCACCAGGAAGGGCCTATGGCCCCCGCAACCCCCGCCAGCGGCAAAGTGACAACGTCGAGTTAAGACTACAACGATACGTCGTCCTGGTGAGGTTCTCGGAGGGGCGTAGCCCCTCCGAACCTCCCCTGCGCCATAGTTCAGGGTCAGACACACTGATGCATAGACTGCTGCCCGTGATTGTCCTCGCGCTCCTGGTCGCTTCACTGGCGCTGAATGGCTATCTGTTCCAGCAAGCGCGCATGTACTACCTCCTGCTCAACAGTACCCGCC
>JAOACN010000175.1 GCA_026417815.1 Chloroflexaceae bacterium
GTGGGCTCGGAGATGTGTATAAGAGACAGGCTGAGCAAGCTCGACCAGAACCGGCTGGCTGGACTGGCGGCCGACGCCCGCCGCGCCCACCCTTATAATCGTGACGCGGCGCTCGACACCTTTTTCGCCCTCGCCGACCCCGAGTACGCCCGCCGCCGCCCTGCTCTCGAGTTCAGCGCTCAGGCCCTCGATATCGGACCCGTTAGCCTGGCCAGTTGCGAGCCTTTCAGGCTGCGGGTTTACAACCGCAGCGGCCGCTACGTGAACGCCACCGTCAGCACCCCGGCCTGGCTCCGGGTCGACACCACCACCTTCGACCTCGTGCCCCACGCCTCCGACCAGGAACTGGAGCTCACCTTTACGCCCCAACTCAACGTCCCCGTGCCCGACGCGCCTCGGGAGCGCATTCTCTTCACGCTGACCCCCGGCGGCGAGCGCTTCAGCCTCCCCATCGTTGCGGCGATCGCCTCGCCGGACGGCGCCCGCGCTTTCGCCCGGGGCCAGGGCGCCGAACTGGCCGCCTGGGCGACGGAGCACCCCCGCCGCTGGGCCGAGTTGAGCGGGTGGATAGCTGAGGGCGGCCTGGGCCGACTGATCGGCCACCTCTGGGCCGCCCCCGACCTGGGCCGGCGCGTCGAGTCGTGCGGCCGGGCCAAAGAGCCGCTACTGGCGGCGAACACCGTCCTTGATGAGATAGAGGGCGAGGACCGCGACCTGGCCGCCCAGCGCCGCATCGAGGTTACCCCGGCCGGTTTTAACACAAACCAGATCCTCGAGCAAGTCTACTACGTCACGGTCGCCAATCGCGGCACACGCTTCCTGGTCGCCACCGTGACGCAACCACAGTGGCTCGACCTGACACTGGACGCCGAGCAGCGGGCCCGGATGGAGCGGAGCACAGGCGCCCTCGCCGGCCCCCGGCGGCTTTTCCTGGCCCCTGGCGAGCAGGCCCGCCTCACGCTGACGCCGATCACGGGCCTGAAGCCCGTCCCGGGGACCTCCCTGGCCATTCTCGGCCCCGACGGGCATACGCTGGCCGAGGTACGCTTCCAGTCCGGCCTGATCCTGCCCTCCGGCGGCGACCCCGTTCTGCAATCTGGGAGCGGGCGCCTGACGGCGTGGGCCGAGGCCAACTGGGAGGCGGCAAAGGCCTGGCTAAGCGAGCGTCCAAAAGGTCAGCGCCTGGCTGATCAGGTTGAGCTCGCCTGGGGTGATCGCCCTCTCGCCGAGCGGTTGCGTCGCCTCGCCGACGATGGCGCCCTCTCGCCCGACGCGCGCCTCGACGCGGCTCTGGCCATGATCGACCCGGCAGGCTATGGCGAGCGCCCGCTCTGCCTGGCGTCAGACCCGCCGGCCCTCGACGCCTCGGTGCTCGCCGCTGCGCGCCGCTTCAACGTCAGTCTGGTCAACAGGGGCGAGCGCTTCGTGCGGGCCCAGGTTGCCACCGAGGGCTGGAAGCTGGCCACCTCCCAGAGCATACTCAGCCGCCTCAAGGCGTCTGGCCGTGGTGAGGCCGCGAGCACACGGATCGAACTACGCCCCGGTGCGTGCGCAAGTTTTGTGATCGAACTGGCGCCCGACTCGCCAGTCGAGGGCGCCCTCTCCGTCCGCTCCGGCGTGCGGGAACTTCTGCGGGTAGCAACCAGGCGCCCGCTGCTGCTGCCCGACGGGGGGCGCCTCGAGCACACCGAGGGTCGCCGCCTGGCCGATTGGTGCACCGCGTCTCCCGAGCGCTGGGGCCAGGCGATCGCCTGGCTTTTCGGCGAACTGCCTGATCGCCGGGGCCGCACCCTGGCCGACGAGCTCGCCACCTGCTGGTGCGACACTGAGCTTGCTGCGGCGATACGCAAGGCTGTGGCCGGCGCGCCGGGGCGCGCCCAGGCCCTCGACGCCGCCCTGGCGGCGCTCGACCCTGACGGATACGGCAAGGCCGCCCCTCAGATACGGTTTCCAGCCGCCCTCGACCTGGGTCTTGCCGCAACCGGGGTCGAGCACTTCATCCTCGAGCTTGCCAATAATGGTCAGCGCTTCGCCCTGGTGAGCCTCGGGCTCCCGCCCTGGCTGGCTCACCAGGGGCAGCGGACCTTGAATGTACCGCTACCCCCGCAAAGCCGCGTTCCGCTGAACCTGCGCCTGCAACCTGAGCCCGCCCGCGACGACACCCCTCTGGTCGTCTCCCTCGATGGGCACGAACTCGGCCGGATCAGACCCGAGGCCGGCATCCTCACGCCCGACAGGGCGCTCTCGGCGCTGCCCGAGCGGGCGAGCGAACTGACCCGCTGGTGCAGCGCCGACCCCGAACGCTGGGCCCTGGCCGGAGCCTGGCTGCGGGGGTGTCTACCCGAACGCCCAGGGACGAGCCTGGCCGACGAGGTCGAGGCGCGCTGGGGCGATCAGGCCCTGGCCGCGCGCCTGCGGGACCTGGCAGCCGCCCCCGTCGAAGCGGGTGACCAGGCCCTCGACGAGGCTCTGGCCGCCCTTGACCCTGCCAGCTTTGGGGCCGCCGCGCCGCAGGTCACCATTACTCCGGAGCGACTTGATTTCGGGACGTTGGGCCGTGAAGAGGTCACACAGCGGATCACCGTGCGAAACGCCGGGCCGCGGCTGCTGCGCGGCTACCTGGCCGTCCCGCCCTGGATCGAGGTAGATAAGGCCCTGACCCTTGCCCCGGGCGCCGTGGGCGAGCTACAGCTACGGGCTTCGCCGCAGGCTGCCCGTCGCGCCCCCGGCCCCAAACAACTCTCCGCTCAGATCGAGGTGCGGCAGGAGGACGGGCGCACACTGGCGACGCTTCAGGCCAGGGGAGTGCGTACCACGGCCCGCTCCCTGATCGGCCGCATCGTCGCTGCCGTCACCGTGGCGGCCGTACTGGCTTCGGCCATCTTCGGCTCTTCGGTCTGGATGCGCGCCCGGGCCGAGCACCAGGAGGCTCGCTACCAGGCTGCCGTGAGCGCGATGGCAGCGGGCGACCACGAGACCGCCGTCGCCGAACTTGTCGCCCTGGGTGCCTACAAAGACGCACCAGATCTGCTCGGCGAGGCTCGCTACCAATTCGCCGTCGCCGCTCTCGAGCAGGGCGACTGGGAGGCCGCCAGAGCGACCCTGCGCGAGCTCGGGGCATTCAAAGACGCACCTGTTCTGCTCCAGGAGAGCTACGACCGGCCTGCGCGCATCGCCGTCGAACAGGCCGACTGGCCTGCCGCCGCCCAGGCGCTGCTCCGGGCCAGGGCCGACGGAGTTCTCTCGGCCGCGATGAACGAACTGGCCGCCCGCCCCGAATTGGCCCGGGCCATGGGGGCCCTGCGCTGGCAGGCGGGCAAGGTGGCCCTGGCCCAGAGCTTCGAGGCGCCGAAGGGCGCTCCGCGCCTGACGGCCCTCGCCGACGGCTCGCTCGTCAGCCTCGGCGTGGAGAGCGGCATCATCGTCATCGGCGCACCGACTCTCCACGAGCGTCGTTTCAGCGTAGGGGCCGATGGAGCAGTGGCAGCCACGGGCGGCGCCGACGTCGAACTGCCGCGTGACACCGTTCTGGCGGCCCTGAGCCCCACAGGCGACCGCTACGCCCTGGTGAACGGGTCCAACGGCGGCGTGTACGTCGCCGTGGCGGGGCAACTCGCCTCGCCCAGGCAGGCCGGCGCCCACGCAGGCAAGGTAAGCGCCGTCGCCTTCAGCCCCGACGGGGCGCTGATCGCCACTGCGGGCGCCGACCAGGTCGTGCGCCTCTGGGCCGCCGAACTTGCCCAGCCGGCCGGCGAACTGGCTGCCGAGCGTCCGTTGACCAGCGTCGCCTTCAGCGGAGATGGCAGAAAACTGGCCGCGGGCGATACCGATGGGAGCATCAGCGTCTGGAGTCTGGTCGACCGGGCCCTGGTGCGCCTCGACCCCGACGCGGCGGGCCTTGCGGGGGCCGGCGTGCTGGCCTTCGACCCGACCGGGGTCTTCCTGGCAGCCGGCTATGAGGACGGCAGTCTGCGGGTCTGGGCTCTCGACGGTGGGCGGCTCATCCACGTTATGCGCCACCAGGCCGACCCTGTGGCAGCCCTCGCTTTCGCCCCCGACGGACAGACCCTGGCCAGCGGCGGCGCGGACCGGCGCATCTACCTCTGGAGGCTTAGCGATGGCCAGTTGCTCCAGAGCCTGGAGGGTCACAGCGATCGGGTGACGGGCCTGGCCTTCGCGCCCGATGGCTCGGCCCTGCTCTCGAGCGGGAGTGATACCAGTGTGCGCAACTGGGCCGCCGCCGCTCGCGACTTGCTCGACCCGAGCCTCGCGGTTGTGGTCGAGCAGCCCGAGGCAGGCCTGCCAAAGCAACTCGAAGAAAGCTACTATGCTCCGATCCGCGCTGCGCTTTCTGGTGGCGACCCTGTCACGGCCGCCCGCGTCACCCTCGAGCTTGAGGCCCGCTACCCGCAGGACGTAGAGTTGCAGGCCTTGCTGGCCGATAACCCTGAACTGGCGCGGGCCACCGACGCCCTCCGCTGGCACACCGGCCTGGTCGCGGCCCCCGGCTTCATCACCGGGCTGGAAGGCTGGGCCGAACTGAGCGCAGGAGGCGGCGCGACGATCTACACCGTGGCGTTCGACCCCGGTCTGCCGCTGGTCGGCGCCCCGCGCCTGCTCGGACGCACCCTGAACCTGCCGCCCGACCTGCAGCCGGCCCTGCCGCAGCCCACCGCAAGTGATCGGGCCGAGCGGGTGCTGGCGGCCACCTGGCGTCGCGACGGCACATACTGGGCCAGTGCTCATGCCGATGGCAGCGCCCGCATCTGGCGCGCCGTCGACGGCACTGTGTTGCGCACCTTGAGCGGCCACGAGGGCCGGGTCACGGCTGTAGCTTTCAGCGCGGGCGGCGACCAGGTGGCCACAGGCGGCGCCGATGGGACCGTCCGCGTCTGGAATGTCGCCGAGGGCAAAGAGGTCGCACGTATCGAGGGATTTGAGGGCGCTGTCGGCGCCCTGGCCTGGAGCCCCGACGGCGCGGCGCTAGCAGGCGGTGACAGTACGGGCGCCTTGCTCCTGCTCCGCGCCGACGGCGAGCTGCTCCACAGCTTCCTCGCCCACGAGGGGGCCGTCACCAGTGTGCGCTTCAGCCCCGACGGATCTCTGATCGCCACCGCCGGGATCGACCACACCATCAGGGTCTGGGATACAGCGACCCGGCGCCAGTTCCACCAGCTTGAGGGCCACAGCGGCCCGGTACGGGCCCTGGCTTTCAGCCCCACTGGCCTGACCCTTGCCTCAGGGGGCGACGACCTGGCCGTTCGGCTCTGGCGTGTGGCCGACGGCAGGCTTGTCCAGAGCCTTGAGGCCCATACAGGTTCGGTGCGTAGTCTTAGCTTCACTGCCGACGGCCGGATCCTGGTCTCAAGCGGCGAGGATAAGGCCGTGCGCTTTTGGAAGGCCCCCCCGGCCGCTCTGGTCGACACGGCCCTGGGCACGGTGGTCGCCAGTTCGATCGGCCTGCACGAAGGGATGGCTCCTGGCGGCTCTGCGGGGAGCGGGAGCGCCCCGGCGGCCCCTGAAACATCGCCGGTGTCCACGGCGCCCGAACCTGCCTGGCGGCCCGGGGTCGTGCAGGGTGTGGCGCCGAACCAGTTGCGGGTGCGCGCCGGCCCGGGCGCCGACGTCGCGATCATCGCACGCCTGCCCGAGGGGACACAGGTCAAAGTCTTCGACACGCGCACGGCGGGCGGGATCACCTGGTACCGGATTGGCTTCGAGGGGGGCGAGGGGTGGGCTTCGGCCGAGTTCATCACATTGCCGTAAGGCGGGGGATGGTCTTTATGTCTGCGTGGTGCATTCTCACCTCAGCTTCACCTCAACACCTAGCGCCGCCGGCAGACCCTCGCGGTACGAGGGATAGCGCAGGCGCACCCCCAGCTCCTCGCGCATGCGTCGGTTCGCCATTCGGTGCGATACCGAAGCCATGGCCACCAGATCCACCGGCAGCGGGTTGGGTCGCCCGCGCAGGCGACTCGCGGCGCCGAGCAGACCCACCAGGGCGCGCCCGGCGAGGGGAGGCAAGGAGGGCGGGGGCGGGGCGCCGAGCAGGGCCGCCAGGTAGTTGTAGAACTCGCGAATGGGCGCGGGCCGATCATCGGACAGGTTGTAGATCCGCCCCGCCTGACCCCGCTCGGGCATGGCCAGCAGGGCCTCGATCAGATCATCGAGGTGGATGTTAGAGGCAAAGCCCTTCCCGCCGCCGATAAGGGGGAAGCGCCCCCGCCGCACCTGCTCGACCATCAACGCCGGGCTACCCGGGCCGTACACGGCGGCGATGCGGGCGATCTGCGTTGGCGTGCCATCACGCCGGTACGCTTCCAGCAGCACTCGCTCGGCCTCGGCTTTGGCCCGGGCGTAATGAAACGCCGGCGCGGGCGGCGTCTCCTCGGTGAGCCAGTCCGAACCGCTGGGGTAGAGCGCCCCGCTGCTGGCGAAGACCACCGCCTGTAGCCGCCGGCCCGCGCAGGCCGCGGCCAGGGCCTCCGCGCCACCCACATTCGAGCGCCGGATCGTCGCCGGGCTGCCCAGGGCCGAGCCGGCGAGATGGTACACCACTTCCACCCCCGTCAGGGCCGCCGCCAGCGTCGAGGCGTCACTGGCGTCGGCGACCAGCGGCTCGACCCCCAGGGCGACCAGCGCCTCCAGCGCGGCGCCATCGCGGTCGAGACCGCGCACGGCGGCCCCGCGGGCACGCAGGGCGCGGGCAAGGCTGCGACCGATGTAACCGCCCGCTCCGGTGATCAGGACCACGGACACGCTCCTTTACCCTCCGTCCGGCCTGTTTCACGTGAAACACTTGTTCGAATCAAATCATATCCCAGTGGTGCGAAAGGGTTTTCCTGGAAGGGCTTCGCCCTCTCGTCCGGCGGGAGCGTGGGGAAACCGGGCTTCCCCACGGACCTGCCCGCTCCTCACCCTCCCCCGCCTCGCTCCGCTCGGCGCCCCCTCCCTCTCCACCTGCGGTGGAGAGGGAGGGGGCCGGGGGGTGGGTGAGGACCGCATTTCCCCTCGTGGGATGTTCTCACTCCAACCCCGCCAGGACCTCGGTCAGCACGCCGATGGCCCGCTGGAACTCAGCGAGGTCCAGATGCTCATCGGGCGTGTGGTCGAGCCGCGAGTCGCCGGGGCCGTAGGCGACGATCGGGCAGCCCCAGGCCGGGCCCACCACGTTCATATCGGCAGTGCCGGTTTTGTGGAGAAAGCCCGGCTGGCCCCCCTGGGCGCGAATGGCCCGCACGAAGGCGCTCGCCAGCGGCGTCGTGCGCGGGCCGCGAAAGGCGGGACAGGCCCCCTCGAAACGCAGGGTGGCCCCACCGGCCAGGGTGGAAAGCGTCTCGGCCAGGGTCGCCGGGTCCACCCCCTCGGGCAGACGCAGGCCCACCG
>JAOACN010000178.1 GCA_026417815.1 Chloroflexaceae bacterium
GCTGAGGTGAAAATAGGCGGGCAGGGCCGCAGCGCGCTGCGGCCGTACGGCTGAGGTGAAAATAGGCGGGTAGGGCCGCAGCGCGCTGCGACCGTACGGCACAGGGGCCGGTTTTCATCGCGGCGTTGTGCGCGTATGACCGTCTGATACCAATTCCTGTCCAGTGTATGCGAATTATCATCAGATTTCATTCAGACCCCGTATATGAGAATCCACAATCCGAAATAGTATAGCCGTCCTCCGCCGTCTCTAAATAGCGGCCGTGCGTAGTGCGTAGTGTGTCGGGACGCAGCGCGCTGCGTCCCGACAGGTACGTCGGCCGGGGAACAACCGGCAGGCCGTGCCGCCCGTCCTAACGACCCTTACCCGCCACCGGGGCCTCTTCCTCCTTCGGGGTTGCGCCGCCGGGTTGACCGTTCCCTCGCAGCGCGCCCGCCTCCGGGCCTGCCGGCTGCGCTGGCGCTTCCTCGTCATCGCGCTCGAGGCCGGCGCCCGGCCGCAGTCGCAGCATGGCATAGATGCCCAGCAGGGCGATGAACAGCACCACAATCTCGCCCATGGTGTCGAAGCCGCGGAAATCCACCAGGATGACGTTGACCACATTGTCGCCAAACCCCTGGGTCTGGCTTTCGGCGCGAAACGCCTGGCTGATGGGCGACAACGCTGTGCTACTCGAGGCGGCGAAGGCGATCCCGGCAAACACCAGGCCGCCGATCACCGCGATCAGCCCGTCACGTGACCGTTCCGAAGGACTCGTCAGCCGCTCAAAGCTCGCCGGCATCAGGGCGAAGAGCAGCACCAGGAAGACCGTGGTCAGGATCTCGACCAGCAACTGGGTCAGGGCCAGGTCGGGGGCGCTGTAGATCACGAAAATGTAGGCCACCATCAAGCCGACAAAACTCGCGGCGATGATCGCCCCGAGCCGCGTGCGGGCCTGCAGGGTCGCGATCACGCCGATAGGGATGAGCAGCATGCTGACGAACTCGAACGGCTCAACCCCGTCGAGGGTCGGCAGCGCCAGCCCGCTGAAGCCGAAGAACACCAGGGGCGGCGCTACCACCGCGACCAGCGAGAGCACGGCCCAGGTCATGTAGCTGCGTAGCTTCCCATTTTGCAGGGTGCGGGTAAAGGCCGTGGCCCCCTGCAGCACCCCCTCAACGGCCGCGTCGTAGATGCGGTCACCGTTGAGCCAGGGTGGCAGGGGCGAGGGCGCGGCGACGATCTGCGGTTCAAAGCGCGTCAGCACGGCGCCGATCAGCAGCGCGGTCATGCTGAGGATCAGCGGCAGACCGATTTCCGAGGGGAACAGGTACAGGCTGATCTTCGCCCCCTCGTTCGAGATCGCGTTCACTGCCGGCTGTAGCACCGTGGCGGTGGCCGGAAGCAGACCCAGCGGCAACACCACCGAGAGAATGGTCAGAATCGCCGGACCCAGCAGCATCCCCGCTGGCGCCTCGTGAACGTGCTCCTTCATCCCGCTGCCGCGGGGGCCGAAAAACACCCCACTCACCAGCCGCCACGAGTAGAGCACCCCGAAGACCGCGCTGGTGACCACCGCGATCAGCACGACGATGTCCAGGCCCGGTGGCAGGCCATTATCAACCGCGGCGTATAGTTGCTCCTCTTTGGCGACGAAGCCGAAGAGGATGGGCACACCGGCCATCGAGAGCGACGACAGGATCGCCAGGGCCGTCGTCCAGGGCATGGCCCGGCGTAGCCCGCCGAGCTGGGCGAGGCTGCGGGTGCCGGCCTCGTGGTCCACCGCCCCGGCCAGCATGAACAGGGCCCCTTTGTAGAGGGCGTGGGCCAGGATGGTCGCGACCAGCGCGGCGGGGGCCTCGGGGCCGCCCATGCCCGCCAGCAGCACCATTGTGCCGAGCTTGCTGATCGTGCTGTAGGCCAGCAGGCCCTTGATGTCGTCGCGCCGGTTCGCCACTACCGCCCCGACCAGCATCGTGGTCATTCCCACAATGGTCAGCGTGTAGAGCCACAGTGGCGTGTCGCTCAGCGTCGGATGCAGGCGGGCCAGCAGGTAGACCCCCGCCTTGACCATGGTGGCCGAGTGCAGGTAGGCGCTCGCCGGCGTGGGGGCCTGCATCGCGTTGGGCAACCAGAAGTGGAAGGGGAACTGGGCCGATTTGGTAAAGCATCCCAGGAAAATCAGCAACATCGCCGGCGTGTAGAGCGGCGAGGCCTTGACCCGTTCTCCGGCTGCAAGAATCTCAGAGATGGTGTATGATCCGGCAGCGTTGCCCAGCAGCACCAGACCGACCAGCAGCGCCAGGCCGCCGCCAACGGTGATCAGCAGCCCCATCTGCGCGCCGCGCCGGGCCGAGGGATAGTCGTGCTTGTAGCCCACCAGCAGGTACGAACTGACCGATGTCAGTTCCCAGAACATGAACATGGTGAGCACATTGTCGGCCAGCACCAGCCCGAGCATGGCGCCCATGAAGATGAACAGCGTCAGGTAGAAACGCCCCATCCCCGGATCGCCCGCCAGGTAATAGGCGGTGTAGAGCGCGACCAGGACGCCGATGCCCGACACCAGCAGCGCAAAGAGCATGCTCAGGCCATCGAGCGCAAACCGCAACTCCAGGCCCATCCTGGGCACCCAGGGGATCACCTGTTCCAGCCGCCCCCCGGCCCTGTCTCTTATACACATCTGACGCTGCCGACGAGCG
>JAOACN010000241.1 GCA_026417815.1 Chloroflexaceae bacterium
GGGTGGGATGGGGGACGGCAAAGGCCAGAGCCTCGGCCACGGCGGGATGACGCAGGAGCACATCGTCAATTTCCAGGGGTGAAATCTTCTCGCCACCGCGATTGATCAGTTCCTTGATCCGCCCGGTGAGCGTCAGGTAGCCCTCGGCATCGAGGAAGCCCTGGTCGCCGGTGCGGAACCAGCCGTCCACGAAGGCCGCGGCATTGGCCTCCGGGTTGTTTTCGTAACCATCAACGACGTTGCCGCCACGCACCACCACTTCGCCCCTGGCCCCGGGTGGGAGCAAGCGACCGTTCTCGTCCATGATCCCCACGTCCACGCCGAAGCCGAGGCCGACGCTGCCCGGCTTGCGCGGAGCGGGCGGGAGGGGGTTGGAGGTCATCTGGTGGCTGGCTTCGGTCATGCCGTAGCTTTCGAGCACCGGCGCGCCGAAGACCGCTTCCATACGTTCCATGACCACGGGCGGCAGGGGGGCGCTGCTGGAACGGATGAAGCGGAAGGGGTGGGCCTGGATGGTCGCCAGGTTGCGTTCGGCCCGCGCGAGGAGGGCCTGGTGCATGGTGGGTACGGCGGAGTACCAGGTGGGCCGGAACGCTTCGACCCACTGCCAGAACTTGAGCGCGTCGAAGCCGGGCGGGCAGATCACCGCGCCGCCGGTGGCCAGCGTGCTCAACAACGAGGCAACAATGCCGTGGATATGGAACAGCGGCATCACGCAGAGCGCCCGGTCGGCGGGGCAAAGCTGGCAGGTTGCGGCGATGTTGGCGGTTGACGTGGCCAGGTTGCGATGGCGGATGGGCACGCGCTTGGGGCGGCTGGTGGTGCCGCTGGTGTGGAGGATCATGGCCACATCATCGGGGCGGGCAAAATCCGGGGTGACGCCAGGGGTGAGGGGAAGGTCGGCGTGGAAGGCGACGGCGCCATCCGCGCGCGTTTCGACCTCGATCAGCAGCATGCCGGGGAGCATGGCCGCGCGGGCCTCGGGCAGGGCGCCGGGCGGGACGATCAGCGCCCTGGCCCGGGTGTCTTCGTAGTAGAAGGCGAACTCCTCCTGCCGGTATTTGGGGTTGAGAGGCGCGGCGGTGGCGGCGGTGGCGGCGGCCAGAAAGGGGACGGCCCTCTCCGGGCCGTTGGGCAGCGCCAGGGCGACGCGGTCGCCGCGGGCGAGGCCCAGGGCCTGCAACTGCGCCGCCAGGTCGGCCACATTCGCCCGCAGCGCGGCATAGGTTATGGGCGGGCGGCCGGGGGCGAGGATCGCGGGTTGGTCAGCAGCGCCGCTGTTGAGCAAGTCGAGCAACGTCCGCATCACGGGCTCACGGGCCATCATCGGCTCCTGTCAGGGCAGCGTTGGGGAACAGGATGCCCGACCAACCGGCAGCCTGGCGCGGCTGAAGCGACCGCGGTCAGGTTGCCGGTTGGTCGGGGGATCGGAATATCGGGTACTCGAATTGTTGGGTTGTCGAATCGTAACCGGGTTCATCGTTCTCAACCCTATAACCATTGTAAATCACGGAGTTACAACGCTATTGCTTCGGCCCTACCATCCCGCGGCGCAGCCGTCGCAGCGCGGCTCGCTGCCGGCCACGTAGGCCCCCGTATCCAGGCGCCAGATGATCTGGCCGCGTCCGAAGGGGCCCACCTCGGCCTCGACGCGCACCTGGTGGCCGCGGGCGATCAGGCCCTCGATCACGTGGCGCGGCGTCTCCAGTTCCAGGTGCACCGTGCCGTCGCGTTCCCAGCGCCAGCGGGGCGCGTCGAGGGCGGCCTGGGGATGCATGCCGTAGGTCACACTGTTGACGATGACCTGGGTGTGCCCCTGGGGTTGCATATGGGCGCCCATTACCCCGAAGGGACCCACGGGCCGGCCCTCCTTGAGCAGAAAGCCGGGGATGATGGTGTGAAAGGGGCGCTTGCCCGGCTCCAGGCGGTTGGGATGGCCCGGATCAGTAACGAAGCTGAAGCCGCGGTTGTGCAGGGCGATGCCCCACCCCGGAACGACCACGCCCGAGCCGAAGCCAGTGTAGGTGGACTGGATCATGCTCACCATGCGCCCGGCGCCGTCGGCGGCGCAGAAGTAGACCGTGCCGCCGCGGGGCAGTTCACCCGGCCCGTACTCCCCGGCCACGGGGCCGATCAGGGCGCGGCGGTCGGCCAGGCGCTCGCGGTCGAGCAGCGCCGCCGTGGGCACGTCGGCCATGGCCGGGTCGCCCACGTAGGCGAACACATCGGCGAAGGCCAGTTTCATCGCCTCGATCTGCAAGTGGTAACTCTCGGCCGAGTCGCGCGGGAAGCGACCCGGGTCCAGCCCATCGAGGAGGCCCAGGGCGAGCAGGGCGGCGATGCCCTGGCCGTTGGGCGGGATCTCGGCCACGGTGTGGCCCGCGTAGTCCATGGTGATCGGCGTCACCCACTCGGAGCGATGGGCGGCCAGGTCATCGGCGCTGAGCAGGCCCCCGGTGGCGGCGCTGAAGGCGGCGATCTCGGCGGCGATGGCTCCCTCGTAGAAGGCGCGCGGCCCCTCGCGGGCCAGCAGGCGCAGGGTGCGGGCGTGCCCGGGGGCGACGAAGCGTTCCCCGGCGCGAGGAGCGCGCCCGCCGGGGGCGAAGGTCTCCAGAAAGGCGGCGAACTCCGGGCCGCGGCGTGAGCGCGCCGCCGCCACGCCCTGTTCCCAGAAGAAGCTCACCAGGGCCGCCACCGGCGCGCCCTCCTCGGCATAGGCGATCGCCGGGGCCAGCACCTGCTCCAGGGGCAGCGCCCCGAAACGCGCGTGCAGATCGCCCCACGCCTGCACCACCCCGGGAACCGTCACCGGCAGCCAGCCCTCGGGCGGCACCTGCGCGTAACCGGCCCGTTGCAGCGCCTCGACGCTGAGGGCCGCCGGGGCGCGCCCCGAGCCGTTGAGCCCGTGCAGGGCCGCCCCGTCCCACACCAGGGCGAAGGCATCGCCGCCCAGACCGTTGGAGGTTGGTTCGAGCACGGTCAGACAGGCCGCCGCGGCGATCGCGGCGTCCACCGCCGTACCTCCGGCCTGGAGCATGCGCAGACCGGCCTGCGAGGCCAGCGGGTGGCTGGTGGCCACGACGCCATTGGCCGCCAGCAGCGGCGCCCGGCGCGTGGCGTAGGGGTAGCGCAGCAGATCAAAATGCACGGGCCCTCCCCGGGGCAAGGTAAGCGAAACGTCGCGAGGCTTGGCTGTAATTATGCCACATTTCTCGGCGCCCGTTGGCGGGGGCACCCCGGCCTGCCGGGAGGGTCCGGGAGGGCTAAATGGCGCATCCGGCAAGTTCTCGAACGGGAGGGTCTGGGAGGGCTTTGCCTCCCAGAAACCCGCCTCCCGGCTCATTCGTGTATCAGCCCCCGTACGGACGCAGCGCGCTGCGTCCGTACGGGAGCCGCAGCGCGCTGCGTCCGTACGGGGGCCGCAGCGCGCTACGTCCGTACGGGAGCCGCAGCGCGCTGCGTCCGTACGGGAGCCGCAGCGCGCTACGGCCTCCCCGCC
>JAOACN010000621.1 GCA_026417815.1 Chloroflexaceae bacterium
ACAGCGAGAAGTTCGCCGGGGCGGACTGGACGTACACCCTGGAGGCTCTCATGCCCGACGGACAGGCCATCCAGGCAGGGACCTCCCACTTCCTGGGCCAGAACTTCGCCCGCGCCTTCGACATTACCTACACCGACCAGAACAACACCGTTCAACACTGCTGGACAACCAGTTGGGGCGTCAGCACCCGGCTCGTCGGCGCGCTGATTATGACCCACTCCGATGATGAGGGCCTGGTGCTGCCGCCGCGCCTTGCGCCCACCCAGGTGGTGATTGTGCCGATTTATAAGAACCCCGAGGAGCGCGCCCGTGTGCTGGAGACCATCGAGCGCATCACCGGCGACTGGCAGGGACGCCTGCGCTTCAAGGTGGATGACCGCGACAATCTCACCCCGGGCTTCAAGTTCAACGAGTGGGAACTGAAGGGCGTGCCGGTGCGCCTCGAAGTCGGACCGAAAGACGTGGAAAAACACAGCGTGGCCGTCGCCCGGCGGGATGTGCCGGGCCGCGAGGGCAAGAGCTTCGTGCCCCAGGCCGGTCTCACCGAGCGGCTCGTCGCCCTGCTCGACGAGATGCAGACCGGTCTCTTCCAGCGCGCCCTGGCCTTCCGCGAGCAACGCAGCGCCACGGTGCGCACCTACGACGAGTTGAAGCAACAGGTCGAGCAGGGTTTTGCCTGGGCCTACTGGGACGGAAGCGCCGACGATGAGCGCCGCATCCAGGAGGAGACCCGCGCCACCATCCGCTGCATTCCCCTGGAGCAACCCGAAGCGCCCGGCGTTTGCGTCTACACCGGGCGCAAGACAACGCGCCAGGTAGTGTTTGCCCGGGCCTACTAGAGTACTGACCGGAATGCTTGATCCCCTGCGGACCCTGCGCCGTGTGGCTCGCTGCGCTCGCGCCGCCATCGTTGTGGGTCAATCGTTCCAGGAAACGCAATGGCAAGCAAGGGCCTGCACCGCCGGCTGCGCGCCGGGCTTGAACCGATCCTGGGCGCCCTGAGATTGCTCCCCCCCGGTGTGAACCTCTTTGCGGACCTCGCCGTTCGTCTCCCCCACTACCGGGCGACGCTGGTCTTCGATGTGGGCGCCTACGTCGGCGACTCAGCGCGCCAGTATGTGCGCGGCTTTCCCGAGGCGCGCATCTATTGCTTCGAGCCAGCGCCGGACACATACGCCGCCTTGTGCAGGAACGTCGGCGCGGAGCCGCGGGTGCGCTGCGTGAACCTGGCCCTGAGCGCGGCCCCCGGCACGGGCGCAATGGTGCGCCAGGGCGCGCCCGACTGTTTCTACCTCGCCGGGGCGGGCCAGCGACGCTTCGATCGCGCCGACGCTCCCCTGGCGCCCGTGCAGGTTGAAACGGTGGATCGCTTTTGCGCTGCCGAGGGGATCACGCACATCAGTTACCTCAAGATTGACACCGAGGGGGCCGATCTCGATGTTCTGCGCGGCGCGGAGGCCATGCTCGAATCCAGGCGGATCGACCTGGTCGAAGTAGAAGCCGGTATGAACCCCGCCAATACCTGGCACGTCCCCCTGGAACAGTTCAAAGCCTTTTTGGAAGCGCGGGGGTATTTGCTCTTCGGACTGTACGAGCAAATCCACGAGTGGCCGACGGGTGAACCCCATCTGCGGCGCGCCAATGCGGTCTTTGTCTCGCTCCCGACCATTCGGGCCAACCGGCGCCCGCCGTGATTGCCCGAGGTTTCTGCGCCTCTGCCCGCAGGGGAGGGTGGGGGAGGACCTTGCCCTCCTCCGAAAACCTTTACCCATGCGCGCACAGTAATATCCACATGTGTGCATAACCTGTGGAGAACCCGGACAAGCGCCTATCGCCCACGCATGGCCATGTAGACCTCGACATGGCGGCGAGCGATGGCAGCCTGGGTGAAGTGGGCCAGCACGCGCTCCCGCCCCCGGCAGGCCAGGTCCCGCCGGGCGGTGGGATCATCGGCCAGGCGGGCGATGGCCGCGCTGAGGGCGGCGACGTCGCCTTCGGGGTAGATCAGGCCCGCATCGCCGATCACGTGGGGGATTTCGCCGGAACGCGACCCGATCACGGGCACGCCGCAACTCATCGCCTCGATCAACACCCGTCCAAACTGCTCCTTCCAGGTTGGCGTGGTGCGCGAGGGAAGCACGAGGGCGTCGAAGCTGCGCAGCATGGCGGGCGCTTCGGTGCTGGCCACGGCGGGGAGCAGTTCGATCCGCTCAGTGAGGCCCAGCTGGGCGGCGCGCCGCGCGATCGCCGGTCGTTGCGCGCCATTGCCCACCAGGCGTAGCCGCACATGCCGCGGCAGCCGCGCCACAGCCTCCACCAGATCGAGCACCCCCTTCTCGGGAACCAGCCGGCCCAGGTAGCCTACCACGAAACCAGCGCCCTCGCGCTGGTGCGGACCCGGCGCGAACAACTCCGGGTCGACGCCCACCTGGGGCACAATCGTCAGCGGCCCGGTATAGCCGTGACGACGGATGATACGGGCGGCTTCCTGGTTGCAGGCCAGGGCGTGGGCCGCGTGGCGGAAGTTGTAGCGTTCGAAGAGATTGAAGGGCGGCGGGTAGAAGCGCTCGATGTTGGCGTAGTTGTAGAAACAGCACCGCGCGCCGAGGGCCACGCACAGGCGCATCGCCTGAAAC
>JAOACN010000300.1 GCA_026417815.1 Chloroflexaceae bacterium
CAGTTGTCGGCGGGGAGGACTTCGCCCTCCCGAACCCTCACCTGCGGGTCAAACCCGCTTTCGCCTTCCTCAGTGTAGAGACTGCTTTCGGCAGGCGCCGGTCACAGGCCTAGCGGCTTCGCGAGGCGAGGAAATCGATCACATCGATCTTCGTCACGATTCCCGCGACGCGACCGTCGTCCACCACCACTGCGGCATTATTGCGCCCGAAGAGCGAGGTCAACTCCTCCAGCGGGGTATCGGAGGTAACCGTAGCAACCTCGTGGGTGTGGACGCTTTCGATGGTATGCTCCATCGAACCGCCGTTCACCAGATAATCGAGGAGATCGCTCTCGCTGATGATCCCGTGCAGGCCGCCCTGCCGGTCGAGGACCGGCAACTGCGAGATCCCGTGGGTCTTCATCTGCCGGATAGCGGCAGCGACGGTGGTGGTTTCATCGGCGGCGATCAAGGCCCCGGCGCGGTCGGCGAGCATATCGCCGACGGTGGCGTCTTCCAGAAAACCGTTCTCGCGCATCCAGTTATCGTCGAAGATCTTGCTCAGGTAACGGCTGCCGCTGTCGGGGAGCAGCACAACCACAACATCTTCTTCGGTGAGTTGCTCGGCGGCGGGCGAGCGCAGCCAGCGCAAGGCCCCGGCTACCGCCAGACCACACGAGCCGCCGCAGAAGATGCCCTCCTCACGCACCAGACGCCGGGTCATCAAAAAGCTCTCGCGATCGCTCACCTGCACCACATCATCTACCACGCTGAAATCCATGGTGGCGGGGAGAAAATCTTCGCCTACTCCCTCGACCTTGTAGCCATGGACCTGACCGGGCTGGCCGGTGCGGAAGTACGCGGTGTAAAGCGAACCAACCGGGTCAACGCCAACCACCCGGACGGCAGGGTTACGCTCCTTGAGGTACCTGCCCGTGCCGCTGATCGTTCCGCCGGTGCCCATCCCGGCGACGAACACACTGACGCGCCCGGCGGTCTGCCGCCAGATCTCGGGACCGGTGGAGCGATAGTGGGCCTCGGGGTTGGCCGGGTTCCAGTACTGGCCGGCGAGGATGGCATTGGGCGTCTCCTCGGCCAGGCGCCGCGAGACCGAATAGTAGGAGCGCGGATCGTCGGGTTCGACGGCGGTGGGGGTAATCACCACGCGGGCGCCAAAGGCGCGCAGGGCGCGGATCTTCTCCTCGCTCATCTTGTCGGGCATCACAAAAATGCACTTGTAGCCCTTGATCGCGGCGGCAATCGCCAGACCCATCCCGGTATTGCCGCTGGTCGGCTCCACAATCGTGCCTCCCGGCTTTAACAAGCCGCGCCGCTCCGCGTCTTCGATCATGGCGATGCCGATACGATCCTTCACGCTGCCGCCGGGGTTGAGAAACTCGACCTTCACCGCAACGGTGGGTTTAATGCCGCGGGCAAGCTTGTTCAGGCGCACCAGAGGCGTATCGCCAATCGTATCAAGGATAGTAGGGTAAATGCTGAGCGTGTCGGCGGTCGAGTCAGAGGCGGCAGTTGCGGTCACGGAACCCTCCTTGAGCCTGTCGGGACGGCCCTGACGGGCCATCCACCTTTGCCGTGGCGCTCTATTACGCCGAAAGGGATCAGTTTCGCCTGTTCGTAGGTATGGTAGCACAGCGACCCTGACGGGGCAAACTCAATTTCTACGCCGACCGGGCCGACGCACCGTCCGCCTCCGGCGAGGGGGTGGGGCGGCTGCGCCGCCAGCCCAGCGAAAACCTGGAGTCTGGGGCCGGCCCCCAGGAGGTTGCCTCCGCCCTGTCCACGTCGACAAGACATCTTGTGCCCGCCCGTCAGGATCAGGTATAATACAACAGGTAAAACTACTCCTGAAGTGGCTACAGGCGCGCCCGTTGAGTGCTGCTGAAACCCTGCAACTGATCGCCCGCGAGGTCCAGAACTGCACACGCTGCCCCCTGCACGTCGGGCGCACGCATGCCGTTCCAGGTGAAGGACCGCCGGACGCGAAGATCATGTTCATCGGCGAAGGTCCCGGCTATCACGAGGATCGGCGTGGGCGTCCCTTCGTGGGGCCAGCGGGGCAGTTTCTTGACGAACTGCTCGCCATAGCCGGGCTGCGGCGCGCCGAGGTATTCATTGGCAACGTTGTAAAGTGCCGCCCACCCCAGAACCGGGACCCGCAGCCCGACGAGATCGCCACCTGCACCCAGGCGTTCCTGTTCCGCCAGATTGAGGCGCTCGAGCCGCGCGTGATCGTCACGCTCGGACGTTTTTCGATGAACCTGTTTTTGCCGGGCGAGAAGATTTCGCGCATCCACGGCCAGCCGCGTAAGGTGGACGGGCGGTTGATTGTGCCGATGATCCACCCGGCAGCGGCGCTGCACCAGCCACAGAATCGCCCGTTAATCGAGGCTGACTTCCGGCGGCTACCGGAGATACTGGCCGAGGCTGAACGCGAAGCTATGGCGAAGCTGTCCGCGGCCTCGCCCCGCGAGGATGAGCCGCCACTGGAGCAACTGAGTCTGTTTTGAGGCGTGGGCATCGCTATTCCGGGTATCGGGCGTGTCGGGCATGAAAACCTACCGTCTCTCCGCCGCCGGCAGACGCAACGTGGTGGTGCTGCTCGTGGCGGCGCTGCTGATCTGGGTCTTCGCGCTGTGGAGCTTTGCGAGCACCCTGCGGATCAGCTATAACCCCGTGCAATTCTGGCCCAGCCTCCAGGAAAGCCTGGCGGCTGGCTTGAGCGTGGGCCAGGTCGTACCGGCGCTGCTGATGCTGGTGCTGATCGTTGCCACTCCACTGCTGATCTGGGCGCTGCTGGCGGAATGGGCCGCGGCGTATACGCCTGGTCCCGACGGGCTGCGCTTCGAGAGTCTGGGGGTGAGCGTTGTGTGTCCCTGGAATCGCGTGCGCAGCGTGCAGCCAGTTGATGCCGACGCCGACGAACCATTCGACGAACTGCTGCTCGACGGCGATCCAAGCACGCAGATCGGCCATCCCGTGGCGCGATTCCTCCACCGCCAGGCATGGGGGGCCAATCGGTTGCCAATCTACCCCGGCCTGGAAGAACGTGATGAACTGCTTGCGGCGATCCGTAGCGCGCTCGAGGCAGCCTCCAGGGCCGAGCGCGCCGCGGCGCCAGCATGACCGGTTCGGTGAATCGAGGCGCCCGCCCACCGGCGCCTCTCTTGCATACCCGGCTTTCGGCCAGGGGCCCGCAGGCACGCTGCCTGGCGCGGCCTGGCCGTTAATGAGCGCGCCTGCCCGCCGCTCGTGACATTCAGAAAGGAGATGAAGCCCCTTCTGGCTCACCATGCCAGTGCTTCGGCTTCAACCACGACCTATGGCCAAACAGAGAGTGCGTACGATCCCCCTCGGCGGCGCCGGTGAAGTCGGGCGAAACATGTGGGTCGTTGAGTACGGCGATGAGATCCTCATCCTCGATTGCGGCGTCATGTTCCCCGAAGCCGAGATGCTCGGCGTTGATCTGGTGCTGCCCGATATCACCTACCTGCGCGAAAAGACCGATAAAATCAAAGGCATCCTGTTGACCCACGGCCACGAGGACCATATCGGCGCCGTTCCCCACCTCATCGCTGACCTGGGGTTCCCGCCGATCTTCGCCACCCGGTTGACCCACGGCCTGCTCAGCAATAAGCTGAAGGAACATCGCCTCCTCGATAAGGTCACGCAGGTGGTGATCAACGACACCGACCCGTTCCAGGTCGGCTCGTTCACCGTCGAACCGTTCCATATCGCCCACTCCATCCCCGACGCGGTCGGGTTCGCGATCAATCTGCCCCCCGGCCTGGTGGTGTACCTGACCGACTGGAAGCTCGACCATACCCCGGTTGATGGCAAACCCACCGATATTCAGAAGATCGCCGAACTGGGCCAGCGTAAGCCCCTGGCGCTGATTACCGACTGCGTGCGGGTCGAGTCGAAAGGCTATACCCCCTCCGAGCAGACCGTCGGCGAAGCCTTCGACAATATCTTCGCCATCGCCCCCGGACGCATCATCGTAGCGACCTTCGCCTCCAATATCAGCCGGGTCCAGCAGGTCATCGACTCGGCTGAAGCCTACGGACGCAAGGTGCTGGTCGCCGGGCGCAGCATGGAGAACAACTCGCGCATCGCCTTCGAGATGGGCTTCCTGCGGGCCGAGCCGGGCACCCTCATCCGCCCCAATGAACTGTCTGCCTATCCTGATGATCAGATCGCCGTGATCTGCACCGGTTCCCAGGGGGAGCCGATGGCGGCCCTCAACCGCATGGCCAACCGCGACTATCCCCACCTGAAGATCAAACCCGGCGATACGGTGGTGGTCTCGGCTACCCCTATTCCGGGCAATGAGGTCAGTGTGGGCCGGGTGATTAACAACCTGTTCAAGCTCGGCGCAGAGGTGATCTACGGCGGCCAGGCCAATGTGCACGTCTCCGGCCACGCCGCCCAGGAGGAACTGAAGCTGGTGCTTTCGCTGCTGCGCCCCGAGTTCGTGGTGCCGTTCCATGGCGATTATCGCCACATGGTGCTCTATCGCAAAATGGCCGTCGGCATGGGCGCAGGCTATACCAACGACAATGTGCTCATCCCCGAGGGCGGCACGATTATGGAGTTCGCCCGCGGCTTCGGTAAGGTCACCGGTAAGGCGCCCGTCGGGTACATCTATGTGGACGGAACGACCGTCGGCGATGTGGGCAATGTGGTGGTTCGCGACCGGCAGATGCTCGCCAAAGACGGTATGCTGATCGTCGTCGTGGGGATTGACAGCGCCACCGGCGAACTGGTCTCC
>JAOACN010000324.1 GCA_026417815.1 Chloroflexaceae bacterium
AGATGTGTATAAGAGACAGACGCAGCACGCTGGGACGCAGCACGCTGGGACGCAGCACGCTGGGACGCAGCACGCTGGGACGCAGCACGCTGGGACGCAGCACGCTGGGACGCAGCACGCTGCGTCCTTACGCACGGCCGCTGTTGAGAGATGGCGTAGGACTGCTAAAGTTATTGCAAGGCCGGTTTGTCCGCAATCTGCAACCCCTCACGTATTATAGAGCCAACAGGCGTTTTCTCGAAGCAGGGAAGTTGCAATGACCGCACAACCAGCGCCCCACCTGACGCCCGCGGAGTATCTGGCCCTCGAGCGGGCCGGCGAAGAGAGGCACGAGTATCTCGCCGGGAAGATCTACGCCATGGCCGGCGGCAGCAAGCGCCACAATCGCATTGCCGGCAGCGCCTATGCCGCGCTCTATGCCCAGCTGCGCCAGCGCGACTGCGTGGTCTACCCGAGCGATATGCGCGTCAAATCGGCTCGGACCGGGTTGTACACTTATCCGGACATCACCATCGTGTGCGGTGATGAAGAGTTTGAGGATGATAACGAAGATACGTTGTTGAATCCAACCGTTATTATTGAAGTGCTATCACCGTCAACCGAACAATACGATCGAGGCAGGAAGTTTCAGCACTATCGCGCCATTCCATCCTTACGAGAATATGTTCTGATTGCGCAAGACGAGTATCGTGTGGAGCGATTTGCCCGTCAGGCCGATAACACCTGGCTTCTGTCAGAGGTGACCGGCCGTGAGGGAACGCTTGAACTCACGAGCGTTCAATGCCTGTTGCGGCTCGAAGAGGTCTACGAAAAGGTGGACCTGACGGAGGGCGATGCGGAGGCGTGATACCATTTCGGATTGTAGATTTTGGCCTGGCGTGTACGGCGTTCCAGTGAGACTCCCTTTCTCTACTCTGCCACTTGCCGCGGCTTCCGCTGCGAGGAGGTTCGGAGGGGCTGTACCACTCCGGGCGGAGGATCTTCCAGGGCCGCAGGCCCCCGAAACCCCCGCGGGGGGGCAACGTAACAAAGTAGAGATATGCCGCAATCCAAAATCCAAAATCGCCTCACTCCAGATGCCCCATGCGCCGGCGCTTGGTCTCCAGGTAGAACTGGTTATGGCAGTTGGGCGTCGCCGGAACCGGCAGGCGCTCCAGCACCAGGATGCCGTAGCCTTCGAGTCCGCGGATCTTCTGCGGGTTGTTGGTCAGCAGCGCCACACTGGTAATGCCCAGGTCGCGCAGCATCTCCGCCGCCAGGCGGTAGTCGCGCCGGTCGGCGGGCAGCCCCAGGGCCAGGTTGGCGTCCACCGTGTCGAGGCCCTGCTCCTGCAGGGCGTAGGCGCGGATCTTGTTGGCCAGCCCGATCCCCCGGCCCTCCTGCCGCAAGTAGAGCAGCGCCCCGCGCCCCGCTTCCTGGAGATGGGCCAGCGTCCAGGCCAGTTGCTCGCCGCAGTCGCAGCGTTGCGAGGCAAACACGTCGCCGGTGAGACACTCCGAGTGCAGGCGGGTGGGCACGGGCCGTCCGTCGGCCACCTCGCCGACGGTGAGCGCGACGTGCTCCTGCCCATCGGCATCGCTGTAGACGTGCATCGCATATTCGCCATATGCGGTTGGAAGGGTGGCGGTAGCCACGCGCCGCACCGGCGGCCGCTCGAAGCTGATCATCGGAACCATCCTCCAGGCGGAGCGACGCTCCGCGCTATGGATTTTGGATTGCGGATTGCGGATTGACCACGACGGAGGGGTGGGGACCCGGGTCTACTCGCGTGCGCCGCTACCAGTCATGCCAATTTCTGTTCATGACCCTGCGCGCATCACGCCATTTCTCATCGGGGCGCCAAAAAATCCAAAATCCGAAATCCAGAATCGCACTAATCTGCCGCGGCGGGTGCGGCGCGCCCCGCCGGCGCCAGCCCGACCAGGGCCGCCCCCAGCGCCCCCAGGGCCAGCGTCCCCCCGCCGAGGTAGGGCGCGCCCGGCCCGAAGACGTCGAACAGCGCCCCGGCCAGGGCCGGCCCCAGGATGAGCGTCAGGCTCAGCACGGCCTGCATGCCCCCCATCACCGCGCCCTGGCGCCCCTCGCCGGCCAGCCGCGAGACCAGGCTGGTGATCGAGGGCACCGCCAGGCCCTGTCTCTTATACACATCTGACGCTGCCGAC
>JAOACN010000334.1 GCA_026417815.1 Chloroflexaceae bacterium
CCCGGGAACCCTCTGTACCACTCCGATGGTACGGGGCGCAGCCGAGCGGGAGGGTCCGGGAGGGCGCCGCCCTCCAGAGAGATCCTTTTTTACCCTGATGGGATGCAGTTCAGCCGGAGGGAACCCGTAAGGCTCAAGCGAAGGCCGCCAGTTCCCGGGAAAGATTCTCGAGATCGCCGCTGGTAATGGGCGCCTGCAACCGCGCTATGGCGGCCCGCAGCCCCGCGCAGCGACCGGCGGTGGGCGTCTCGGGGCACAGGCCGAGCATGGCTCGCAGCACGGCGACGTAGGGGCGTGCCAGGTCAGTGGGATCGAGGGGCTGTTCCATCACGTTGAGGTCAGCTTCAATCTGGCGGCGCGCGCCGGCCCAGTCAATCACCTCGGGCATCTCAGCGCTCAGGTCCAGAAGTCGCACGATGCGCCCAACGGCGGCAAGCCGTGGGTCAGGCGCCGTGGCGGCAACCGGCGCGGCCAGGTCTGGCGCGCCGAAGGGACGCTCGTCTGAGGGACCGACGGGCGGAGAAGGGGTGCGCCTCTCATCCGGCGACGGCGCTTCACCCCCGACCAGCGTCTGGAGGCGGGGAAGTCCGGCCAGCAACAGCGTTTCAATCTCGCGCGCGTACTGCACCCAGGCGCCCACGTGCATTCGGAAGGGATCGGGGACATCGCGTTCGCGCCCGGCGAGTTCGCCGAGCGCGGCAACGCTTATCCCGGGGTGCCTGGCGCGCACAACGTGGGCCACGCCGCGATCAACCGTCACGATGACGTGCGCGGCCCGCACCAGATCGTCGGTCAATGAGCGGGCGCGATGCGGGCTCAGGTCGAAGCCAAGGATCAGCAGCGCATCGCGGGCCTCGGGTTCGGCAGGATCGTCATCGTGGCCGACCACCCCGGCCGATTCGATGCGCCAGCTCAGCCCCTGTTGCTCGGCAAGGCGACGCAACAGCGCCACGGTGATCGGGGCGCGCCCCGTATCAGCAGCGCCGACGATCAGTACGAAGGGTTCGTCCATCGCTACAGTGTTTTTCTGGGAGGGCGTAGCCTTTCCAGGCCCTCCCCTCTGGCAGTGTGGTGAGCAGGGTTTCCGGGAGGGCGCAACTCTCCCCGACCCTCCCGCGGGAGTTATGCATCTGGATTGTAGGCGGGCATGCGTATGCTGTCAACCATTCTCTCAGCAACCTTTCAGAAAAATTTGACCTTTTTCGGACTCTATGCTATCCTTCCGCCCCGCCAGCGACCCCGATCGTCGCGGCGCGTTACGTCGCCCGGGTGCGACCGAGTCTGAGCCGCCAGGCGCGGCGCCGGGCGATGGCGCCCGTTCCGCGCCGGCGCCGGTCTGGTTCCATTGACGGTCTGGCGCTCCGCACGCACCGGCCGGATCCACGTCGATCACCAGGGAGCCGTGCTCCCCACTACCAGGAGGTTGCCCTTGCCACGTTCGCATTCGCTTCTGCCATGCCGCAGCGGTGAGAAGGGTAGCATACCGTTTCGCCTGCTTCTCGGGCTGCTGGCGTCCTTCCTCTTGTTGCTCTCAACCCTTTGCCCCCACACCGCCCAGGCTGCGCCTGTGCTGATCCTGCCGACCCCGCCAGGGGAGGACTGGCGCATCCTTCAGGGGTACGCCTGTGGCACACACAACAGTTGGGACCGCTACTCTCTCGACCTGGCCCAGGTCAATGGTCCGACCTACAACGCGCCCATTCGCGCTGCAGCCGGTGGCGCGGTCTGGTACTGGGAGGGTGGCAGCGGCACGCTGATCCTGCGCCATAGCGGGAACTTCTTCACCATGTACACCCATCTGGCCCGTGCCGTCTCCACTCAGCCCGGGCGCTACTTCCAGGCCGGGGAAACCCTGGGCTTCGCCGGGGATCGCGGTTCGCGAGGGGTGCCGCACCTGCACTTTACGGCCTACACCGCCCGCGGCGATGGCTGGAGCGGCAAGCAGTCGGTACCGCTGCGTTTTGCCGAAGGGATCGATCTGCCGGAAATCGGCGGATGCAACCAGCACGGCGGGAAGATCGTGCGCGCCGCGTCCATCAAGGACCCCGAGGTGGCCTTCCAGAGCGCGGCGCAGCCGGGCCAGTGGTACACCAGCGACCAGCGCATCGAGTTTGTGGTGGCCTGGGGCGGGGGCGGTCTCAGCCAGGCCTGGAACCAGGCGCCGCCGACCGATGCCCCGATGTTTGCCCGGGTCACCGATGGCTACGCCCAGCTTGCCGATGCCGGTGAAGGTATGCACACGCTGAAGGTGCGCGCCTGGGGACCGGATGGCCGGGTGACCCTGGCCGAGTTCGGGCCGGTAGGCTACGATGTCACCCCCCCGAACCCGCCCGCGCCCATCGGCGATCTCGCCGTCCCCGCCGGCCCCGTGGCGCTGCAATGGCAGCCTGCCAGCGACGCGCACTCGGGCGTCAAGGGCTACCGCGTCTATATCGGGCCCAATCCAGAGGGCGCCTCCGAGTGGTTCCCCGCCGAACCTGCCGTGAGAACCGAGCCCCTGGCCCCGGGCCGCTACCTGCTGCGCGTCCAGACGCTGGATGTGGCGGGGAACAGTGGCCCGTGGGTAACGCTGGGAGCGGTGATGGTGAGGCCGTAATACCATTTTGGATTGCCGTTCCACACCGCGCTCGGTCCGCAATCCACAACAACCGTATGAGGCGCACTTCGTGCTGGTACGCGCTAGGCATGCCCCGTCTCCCCTGCCCCGTTGCGGCGCAGGCGCCGCAGGGTCGGCGTGGGTTGGCCGGGTTCCTGCACAGGTACGTCCATAGGCAGCCGACCGTTGAGGATCTCGTTCGAGGCGCCGGGCATGTGGCCGTTGAGCCTGTCCGTCGAGGCGCCTTCATCGCCATTCATCGACGCCTCCAGCAATTCCGGGCGACTGAATGGGCGAGGCGCATCCTCTATCGTTTCGGGGACTTGAGGCTCGGCGCTGCCGATGTCCAGCTCGCGCAGGCGTTTTGCGCTGAGGAACAGCGTGCGCTCCAGACCACCGATCATGGCATTGTATCGCGATACACTGTCGCCAAGGGCCTTGCCGAGCTTGCCGACATGCTCGGCTACGCCGTTCAAGGCCCTGTAAACCTTCTCTCCCTCGTCCCTGATCTTACGAGCGTTCTCGGCCAGGCGCGCCTCACGCCAGCCGTGAGCGATCGTCCTGAGCAGGACGATCAGGGTAGTAGGACTGGCCAGCACAACTTTGTGCTGGAACGCAAAATCAATTAGCTCGGGATCGTGTTCCAGGGCTGCGCGGTAGAAAGGCTCGCCGGGGATGAACAACACCAGGAACTCGAAAGCGCCATCAATTGCACTCTGATAATCGCGCTTCCCCATCTCCTTGATGTGGTTCTTGATACGTTCGGCGTGCTCTTTGAGATATTTTCCAGCTTCGCTGTCGTCCTGGCACTCGTGGGCCTTGAGATAGGCGTCGAGGGGCGCTTTGGCATCCACTGCAACGACCCGCTGGTTGGGCAGGCGCACCACCAGGTCTGGACGCTGGGCTTTGCCTTCATTAGTGATACGCTCCTGCTCTACAAAATCGCAGTGCTCGCTCATTCCGGCCAGTTCCACCACCTTGCGAAGCTGGATCTCGCCCCACCGTCCGCGGATCTGCGGCTGACGCAGGCTGCTGACCAGCCTGGCCGTCTCTTGCTGGAGCAGCCGCTGATCTTCGGTCATCCGACGCAGTTGCTGGTCGATGCTGCCGTAGGCTTTCTGCCGTTCACGCTCCAACTCCTCAAGTTTACGTTGCTGTTCATCTAGCGAGGCTTTGAGCGGCGCGGTCAGGGTCTCGATCTCGCGGCGGGCCCGCTCGTTGAAATCGCTGCTGTTCGCGCGCAACGCCTCCTGGCTGAGACTGGCGAACATGTCGCGGATGCGTTGTTCGGACAGACCACCGGCGCCCAGACGGGCGAGCATCAGCCAAACGACGAACGCGCCGGCGATGACGCCACCTACAACAGCGACAAGCACAACGAACAGGTCCATCGGAATCACCTCCTACAATGCTGGCTGCGATGTGTTGATGCCGAAGGATTGGCTACGACCTCGGGCCGCGAGATCCGCGCCTACGACGGTCAATCGTTGTGCACTATAACGTTACGAACGAACCAATCCGTAACCGTGGAAACCGAAGAAAGATCAGGAGCGCCCCATCCCCAAATCCAAAATCCAAAATCTAAAATCCAAAATCTATCGTCTTCCGATCGCCGCCTGGGCCATGCGCCAGAGCGCGCGGTGTCGGGGCATTATTTCGTAGACCTTGCCGGTGACGCCGTCAGTGGCCGAGGAGGCCATACGTAGGGCCATCGCTGCGGTTTCTTCGGCGGTGGTGCCGAAGATGCGCATGATCCGTGGGAAGGCTTTGATCGCCTCGGAAGCCGCCCCGATTGGCGTCCACCTGGTGGTCATATCGGTGGGCACGATGCCCGGCGCGAGGACGTTGATGGAGAGAAACGTCTTCTGGGCCTCGTACTCGCGGGCCAACCCCTCGGTGAGCCGCACGATCCCCGCCTTGGAGGCGCTGTAGGCGCTGAGAAAACGCTGGGCGCGTTTGTAGCCGCCCCCGGTGACGTTGATGATCTTGCCGTAGCGCCGCTGCAGCATGTGCGGCAGCACGGCCCGGCAGCCGTACAGGCAGCCGAAAAGGTTCACGCGGATCACCCGTTCCCACTCTTCCGGCGACACGTCGAGCGTATAGGCGAACGGCCCGGAAATGGCCGCGTTGTTGACCCAGATGTCAACCTGGCCGAAAGCGTCAATGGCGTGGCGAAAGAGGGCGCAGACCTGCTCGCGGTCGCTCACGTCGCAGGCGATGCCTTCGCAGGTGATGCCTCGGGCGCGCAACTCGCCGATCGTGCGCGTTACTGCCTCGGCCCGCGATGAAGAGACCACCACGCGCGCCCCGGCGTGGCCGTAGGTTTCGGCAATGGCCCGTCCGATACCCCGTGTGCTTCCAGTAATGACCGCCACTCGATCGTGGAGTGAAGGCTGTCGCTTGTTCATACCTGCAACCTGAAGAGAGCAGTTACTTGCGGGGGCGCACGATCAACGTCTCGCCCTGGCGGGCGGCCTTGATCGCCGTCGTGCCTCGCAGGCCGTCGGGGAGCAGAATATGGCGCCGGTAGATCCCCGCGCGCACGATCAACTCATCGCCGCTGAGGGTCAGCCCCAGGGTCTCGCGCGGCAAGCCTGGAACATCCATGGCCACCATCGGGTCAGGCGGCCCGCTGAGGCGTACCGGTGGGGGCAGCGGAGTCTGGGGCAGCGGCGAGGCGTCGGCGTAGATCCGCGCGCCAAGGGCGGCCAGTTCCGCGGGGCCGGAGGGGGTTACCGTTGCCGGCATCCGGAGCAGGGGGCGTTCCTTCCAGATCGTCGCGGCTTCGCCGGTGACGTGCTCCTGCTCCTCGACGATAGGCGTAAGCCCATCCGTGCAGGGGAGCAGCGGGCCGGCGATAATCGTCTCTACCGCCAGACCAAACAGTTGCAGCGCGGGCAAGGTCACCCGCGCCTCATCCAGGCCGGCGCGGTCCGCCCGTAACACATAGCGAACCCGGGCCCGTGTGGGGGCCACCGTTTCATCGCGCAGTTGTTCCAGCCGCACCCGGGCCTCCTGGAGGTTACTGGTCCATTCCATCGGAAAGGGCAATAAGCCAATCGGCACCAGGGCGCGGGAGACCGATGCGCTGGAACGCCCGGGGCCCCGGTCAAGGCCAAGGAGCAGGCGCATTGTCCAGCGGAAGGTGTCGGGCACGCCGAGGGCGCGGAGCAGGGTATCGGGCGGCCCCGCGTCAACACAGACCAGGTCGTAACCGGCGCCCAGGGTTCGCAGGTTGGCCACGGCGAGGAAGAGGTCGCTGCCGGGGATCACCGGCAGTTCATCGCCGGCAATGGGCGATTTCGCCGGCAGTGCGGACCACATCCGCGCCAGGTCGGCCAGCGGGTCAAGGCACCAGGCGTCCAACCCTGGCCCGATAGGGTGCGGGTCACCTCCAAGGGGTATTCTGGCGAGTGTCGCGACCGAATGTGAAGGCCCCACGCTTGCCAGCAGCGTCCGCGCGCCAGCGGCAGCCGCGGCCGCGGCGGTGGCGGCGGCGGCCAGGGCGGCAATGCCCGCAGGACCGGTGAAGATGAGCATTTGCATACCCTATTGTCTGTCTCTTATACACATCTGACGCTGCCGAC
>JAOACN010000337.1 GCA_026417815.1 Chloroflexaceae bacterium
TGTGTATAAGAGACAGTTACTCGAACGAGAGTTGACCCGTGCCGAAGTGAATGGGCACCACGATGCGCGGCTCAAGCTGGGCAATAACATTGCAGGCTTCCGCAGGGGTGATCGTCTCGCCGCCCCCGACGGGAATGAACAGAACATCAACGCTGCCGATTTCTTCGATCTGCGGCTGGGTCAGTTCGTGCCCCAGATCGCCGAGATGGCAAAAGACCACTTCGTCGAGATGGATCGTATAGACCGTGTTCGTGCCCCGCTCGGCGCCTTTCACCTTATCGTGGTACGTGCGGACGCCGGTGATCAGGACGCCGCCCACTTCGTACTCGCCGGGGCCGTTGATCACAAACAGGCGCTCGCGCATTGGTCTGACGCCGGCGACGTTATTGTGGTCGGGGTGATCGTGGCTCACGGTCACGATATGGGCCGTCGGGCGTCCGAGGTCAAGGCCGATGGCGCGGCTGTAGGGATCGCAAACAATGATACCATCACGACCACGGAGGCGCACGCAGGCATGGCCGAGGAATTGAACGTCGGGCATAACTCTTCACCTTCCGGGCGCCCGCCGTGCGCCATCGAGCGCGGCGGGGTAGCGGACGCCGGATTATGGCTCGTCGGGTGGTGTGGCCTGTTCGTGCCACAGTATAGCAAGGATCGGGCGAATTGTGTCCATATCGAAGCCGCGGCGTTGGAGCAAACCGCCGAGGCGGCGGTCGAAGGTGGCGCGGTCGGGCGCGCCGGCATAGCGCGGAAGGGCGGCGCGGGCAACGGCGAGGGCGCGGGCGCGTTCCGCGTCCGCATCGCCGCCGCAGGCGGCCATGGCCGCCTCGATGGTCTCGCGGTCCACGCCCTTGTGGCGCAGTTCCGCGCGCAGGGCGCGGGCGCCGCGGGGACGGAACGTCTGCCGGTTCTCGATCAGGTAGCGACTGAAGGCCGCGTCATCGAGCATGCCGGTGGCGAGCAGGCGTTCGAGGGCCCGGGCCACAGCGACGGGGCCGAAGCCCTTGCGGCGCAGACGCTGGCGCATTTCGGCGCTGGAGCGGGGGCGCGCGGCGAGCAGGCGCAGCGCGGCGCTCAGGGCCCGTTCGATTTCGCCCAGGGTCTCCAGGCGCGCCCATGCGGCCTCATCGAGGTGCTGCCCGACATACAACCCCTCGCGGGCAAGGGTGTCCAGGCTGAGACCGAAGGCGAACTGCCCTTCGACGAAGACATTGACCCGCTGGCTATCGCGGGTCTGGGCGCTGATGGCCGTGATGGTTCCGGCTGGCATTGGCGGTGCAAAACATGGCTCAAATCTGCTCAAGAATGCGGGCTTACCTCCACACCTCCACACCCTACGGACGGGTAATGTGGAGGTGTGGAGGTGTGGAGGTGTGGAGGTGTCGAGGTACCGTAACGTTGGAGTTAGGTGACCCGATGCACCTCCAAAGCAAGAAAAAGCGCAAGCGGGTTTCCTCTGGCGCACCACCCGGTAGGTTACGCTACGACGTTCCTACCCAGGAAAAAAACCTGGCTACAGGGTCAGGAGCAACCCACCAGGTCGCACACAAGTGGGCTACGCTCCGGCATTCCCCGCAAGCGATGACACAGCATCCATTCTATCGGAGGAACCTGCCAGGACATGCGCGGGCCAGCGTCAAAAATGGCACAGCGGCCATCCTGCCGAAGGAGCGCTACTCATCGAAGAAAGCGGCGTCATCATCGGGGGCGCTGAGGGGCAGGGCGGTAGCGTTGGTCTGAGTGCGTTCCCGAATCAGTTGCTCGATCTCATGAGCGAGTTCCTTGTTCTCCTTGAGGAACTCGCGCACATTCTCGCGGCCCTGGCCAAGGCGATCCTCACCGAGGTAGAACCAGGCGCCGCTCTTGCGGATAATGCCCAGTTCCACCGCCATATCGAGGATATTGCCCTCGCGGGAGATGCCCTCGTTGGCGAGAATATCGAACTCGGCCTGGCGGAAGGGGGGCGCCACCTTATTCTTGATCACCTTGACCCGCGCGCGGGCCCCGATGGCCTCCTGGCCCGATTTGAGCGTCTCAATGCGCCGAATGTCGAGGCGCACCGAGGCGTAGAACTTGAGGGCCTGGCCGCCGGTGGTGGTTTCGGGCGAGCCGAACATGACCCCGATCTTCATGCGCAACTGGTTGAGAAAGATCACGCACGTGCGGCTCTTGTTGATCGCCCCGGAGAGTTTGCGCAGGGCCTGGCTCATCAAGCGCGCCTGCAACCCCGGCAGCGAGTCGCCCATGTCGCCCTCGATCTCGGCGCGCGGCACCAGCGCCGCCACCGAGTCGATGACGATCACATCGACCGCATTGGAGCGCACCAGCGTCTCGCAGATCTCCAGCGCCTGCTCGCCGGTGTCGGGCTGCGACACGAGCAGATCGGCGATCTGCACCCCGCAGCGTTCGGCGTAGACCGGGTCAAAGGCGTGCTCGGCGTCAATAAAGGCGCAGATGCCGCCCATCTTCTGCGCCTCGGCAATGACGTGCTGGGCCAGGGTGGTCTTGCCGCTGCTCT
The DNA here is from genome assembly GCA_026417815.1 of Chloroflexaceae bacterium. Lineage (GTDB taxonomy): Bacteria > Chloroflexota > Chloroflexia > Chloroflexales > Chloroflexaceae > JACAEO01. Next base: position 2,519 of record JAOACN010000337.1, read on the forward strand.
CGGGGCCGAAGATCTCGATCACCCGGCCCCGGGGCAACCCCCCGACGCCGAGGGCGATGTCAAGGGCGATGGACCCCGTGGGGATGACCTCGATCGCCAGTCGGGAGCCTGCCTCGCCCATCTTCATGATCGAGCCTTTGCCGAACTTGCGGTCGATCTGGCTGATTGCTGCGGCCAGGGCCTTCTCCTTCTCCGGCGAGATGGCCATCGCGGGCGCTCCTCCGTTGTTCGTGCTCACCTGTGTGCTCCTCAACCTACACGTAATTATAGCGGATAGCGCCCTTCCAGCGCAACAGATGTGGTACGTCCGTGCTATTGTAGCACAGACGTGCGTATCTGGCAAGGGCGCTGTCGTCATCACAGGGCCAATGCGAAGTCTTTGGGGCGAGCCTCAAACTCCACGTGATCGGGCGGCCATGCCGTCCCGGGAGTTGGTTGTTCATCTGGGGTTTGCCCCGAAAACGTTGCCTCCGCCCTGCTGTCATTATGCATACCGTTTGTGCCGGCCCTGAGTTGCGCCAGTACGGGGGAATATGAGCCGATTATCCTTAATTTGGGAGGGCGATTGCAACGTCCGGGGGGGCCAGGGTGCAAGCCCTGACCCCGGTTTTTGCGGTGGTTCTGGCAGTGCAGCCGCCAGAACCACCGCAAAATGATCCCCTGGGGCGGCGTAGCCCCGCTCCCCGCCGCGGGAGGCGGATTTGCACAAGCCTTGCTTTGTAGGTGAACAGGGGTGGTATACGCGCTATCCTGTGGTATAGTGAATTGATTGAAGAAGACGTTCCGGTGTTAGCGCACAGGTGAGTTGCCCATGACCCGTCGTATCCCGCCCGGTCCTGGTCAAGAGTCGGTCTGGGACTATCCCCGCCCGCCGCGGGTCGAGCCGACCATGCGCCGCCTGCGGGTAGTTTTTGGCGGGGTGTTGATTGCCGACTCGCGTCGAGGTTTTCGCGTGCTCGAAACGAGCCATCCGCCTGTGTACTATATCCCTCCCGCCGATATTCAGATGGCCTATCTGACCCCAACCGGACGGCGGACGTTCTGTGAGTTCAAGGGTCAGGCGCACTACTATACGCTGACCGCCGGGGGGCGCCGCGCCGAACACGCCGCCTGGTGCTATCCTGATCCCGCTCCTGGCTACGAGGCCATTCGCGACGCGGTGGCGTTTTATCCAGCGTTGATGGACGCCTGCTACGTTGATGATGAACTGGTAACGCCGCAGCCAGGCGGCTTCTACGGAGGCTGGATCACGTCGGACATTGTCGGTCCGTTCAAGGGCGGCCCCGGCACCTGGGGTTGGTAGGGGCGCCGCGTCCTCCCCCAATGCGCATGGCGCCGTTTGCACGCTGCCGCTGGATCCTTCCACGGTGCTCGCTCTCCCTCTTCAGTCACTTTCCGCGAGCCGCTCCTTGCAAGCCTCCTGAGGAGACCCCCATGCCAATGCGCGATGCTGATGACCGCATCATTCAGGCCGCGCGCCGTGACGTGTTCGCCGGCAGGCTCAGTCGCCGCGAGTTTATGCGGTTGATGAGCGCCCTGGGCCTCTCCGCCGGGGCGGCTGCCCTGGCCGCCTGTGGCGGCGCCGCCACCCCGGCGCCCACGACCGCGCCGCCGGGGGAAGCGCCGGCAACCGCCGCCCCCACCGCCCCCGCGCCCGGCGGCGCCGCCGCTACCCTGCGTGTCGCCACCGAGATCCCCGTCCAACTCGATCCGGCCCTGGCTTCCTCCGATGCCGAGATCCTCAGCCTCCACTTGCTCTATCACTACCTGGGGGACATCCACGCCCGCAACGAGATCGTTCCGCGCCTGGTC
>JAOACN010000370.1 GCA_026417815.1 Chloroflexaceae bacterium
AGATGTGTATAAGAGACAGCAGCGGCGACGGCGGCGACGAGACCCTGGCGGGCTACCGGCGCTACGTGCTCGACGGCTGGCTGCGCCCCTACACCGCTCTACCGCGCTGGATGACCCAGCGGGCCGTGCCGGCGGCAGCGGCCCTGCTCCCAGAGCCGGCCTGGCTGCCCGAGGATCGCAACCCGCTCACCGGTCTCAAGCGCCTGGGGCAATTCTCGGCCACCACCCACAAAGCCTCGCTGGCCCGCTGGGGTTCGTACTTTAACCACTCGGAGAAACTGGACCTCTACCAGCCCGAGTTGCGCGCGGCGCTGGCCGGGGTGGACAGCGCCGACTGGATCGCCGCGGCCTACGACGGCGCGCGGGCCGAGAGCCTGCTCGACCGCACCCTGGCCGCCGACCACGTCACCTACCTGGCGGGCGACCTGCTGCCGAAGACCGACCGCATGACCATGGCCCACTCGCTGGAGGCGCGGGCGCCCTTCCTCGACGCGGAGTGGGTGGAATGGACGGCGCGGCTGCCGGCGCGTCTCAAGGTACGCGGGCGGCACGGGAAGTGGCTGCTGCGGGCGGCCTTTGGCGACAAACTGCCCCCGGCGGTGGCGGCGCGGGGCAAACAGGGCTTCGGCGTGCCGGTGGGCCAGTGGCTGCGCGGCGAGTTGCGCGACTGGGCGGAGGAGCGGCTGCGGGACGAGGCGCTGCGGACCTGGCTGCGCCCCGAAGCCGTGCAGGCCCTCTTCGCCGCCCACCAGAGCGGGCGCGCCAACCATGGTAAGAAGCTCTGGGCGCTTTTGATGCTGGGAGTGTGGCGGTGTGGAGGTGTGGAGGTGTAGAGGTGTGGAGGTGCGGGACCGGGCAACATTTCTACAGCTCCACAGCTCAATACCTCCACAGTTCCACAACATAGAACCAGGGAGCCATGGGTTACTCGCATTCATCAACCAACACGCCATCCGTGCCGGGCTTCGACTTCGGGGCCAACTGGCAGGCGTTCTCGAATGCCCTGATCAACGAGCAACGCCTCACAACGGCCGTGCAGTCGCTCCAGGAGTTATTGCAGCGGGATCGCCTGGACGGCGCCTCGGTCCTCGATATCGGTTGCGGCAGCGGTCTTTTCGCGATCGCGGCGCACTGTCTTGGCGCCGGGCAGGTCGTCGGCATTGACATCAACCCGCGCTCGATTGCGGCATCGGAAGCGAACCGCGCCCGGCTGCGCCCAGAGGCGCCCATCACCTTTCTGGAGCGATCGATTCTGGATCAGCAGGCGCTCGAAACACTCGGACGTTTCGATCTGGTCTACGCCTGGGGCTCGCTGCACCACACGGGGGCCATGTGGGACGCCATGCGCAACACGACGCGCCTGGTGGCGCCAGGGGGCGCACTGGTCCTGGGGATCTACAAACGGCACGTGACGTCGCCGATCTGGCGCGTCATCAAGCGTTCCTACAATCAAGCCCCCGCCTGGGTGCAGCGCGGAATGATCCCGCCGTTTGCGGCGCTGATTTACCTTGCCAAACTGCTCGTAACCCGGCGCAATCCGCTGGAAAAGCAACGGGGGATGGACTTCTGGTACGACGTCATTGACTGGGTGGGAGGCTATCCCTACGAGTACGCCACCGCCGACGAAGTTGCAGCGTTTGTCACCCCCCTGGGCTTTCGCCTGCTGCGGGTCGTGCCGGACGCGACGCCGACGGGGATCAACGAGTTTGTGTTCGAGCGTGAGGTATATGAAGTGGATTTCGTATAGTGCCAGGGATCGACGTGACATCATTACGTGACCTACTGTTCAAAGACTTTCTGGATACACTTCTTCATTATGTAAGGCGTTGAGATTGGGAAAGCCCATGGCGCAAGGTCGTGTCGGCCTGGAGAACCCTACACTGGCGGGTGCTGCCGGCGGTCTCCACATCTCAATTGTTGCCCGCGCCCTTAGCCATCGCTTCGGAGGCGTGCCCGAGTATGTCGGAGGACTGATCGGCGAACTGATCGGCCTGGGCACGCCCCATCGCTTCACGATCTACTACAGCGATTACCGGCTGATCGGTCGCTTCCCCGGCGCCACTGAAGTTGCCATTGCAGCACCTCACAAACTGCTCTGGGATCACTGGCTGCTCCCGCTGCGGCTGCGCCAGGATCGGCCCGATGTGGCGTGGTTCCCCCAGAACACCATCTCGCTCGGTGTCAACTGCCCTACCGTCGTTTCGGTTACGGACCTGCTCTACTTCCCGGTACCGGAGTTCCCGCGGCGCGAATACGCCCTGGCAGACACGCTCTACGCGCGGATCGCGATGCCACGCTCGCTGCATCAGGCCACCCGGATCATGGCAATCTCAGATCATACCGCCTACGATATCAGGCGGCTGATCGGCGTCGAGGCCGCCAAGATCCGCACCATTCACCTGGCGCCCGCGCCGCGCTACCGGCGCTTAACGGCGGCTGAGTGCGCGCCGACACGGCAAAAGTACAACCTTCGCCGGCCGTTCTTCTTCTACGCCGGCACCCTGTCGCCACGTAAGAATGTACGTGTGCTGGTTGATGCGTTCGGCCGGATTGCCGGAGAGCTTGAGCACGACCTGGTACTAACCGGCGGGCCGGTCTCCCCGGAGGTGCCCTTCGCCGATCTCGTTGAGCGGTACGGCATCCAGGGGCGGGTCCATCGGCTCGGCAAAGTAGACGCGGACGAACTCGTGGCGCTGTACAATCTGGCCGACGCCTTCGTCTTCCCCTCGCTATACGAGGATTTCGGCCTCCCGCCGCTTGAGGCGTTCGCCTGCGGCTGCCCGGTGATTAGCTCGGCGGCGACCTCGCTGCGCGAGGTGGTTGGGGATGCCGCGCTGATCTTCACTCCCCATGACTCGGACACGCTCGCCGCGCATATGCGCGCCGTTGTCACGGACCGGACCCTGCGCGAGCGGCTCGTGCGGGCCGGGCTGGAGCGCGTCAAGGGCTTCAGTTACCGGCGCGCCGCGCGAGAGTTGCTCACCCTTCTAGAGGAGGCGGCCCAATGGCCTACTTTGACCACTTCGCGACCTCGCCGATGACAGGCGTGGGCCGAAGGATCTTGCTACGAATTGTGGATCAGGAGTACAGCTTTTTGCGCAAGCACCTGAACGATCACCGCTCGGCCATTCTGGAGATCGGACCAGGGCGCGGCGAGTTGGCCGATCTGCTGATCCACGATGGCTTTACGAACTACACGGCAGTCGAGCCCAACTCGCTGATGCGCGAGTCGTTGGCGAGGAAGGGGTTGCGAGTGAAAAACTATCGCATCCCCCAGATTGATGAGGCCGATGAGAGCTATGATGCGATTGTGAGTAATGATGTGTTCGAGCACCTGAACGACAGCAACGCCGCGCAGCTATTCATCAGCGAGGCGCGGCGGGTGCTGCGGCCAGGCGGGATCATCTACATTGGCTGCCCGGACTTCACCCACTGGGGCGTAGACTTCTACAACGCTGACTTCTCGCATAACAACATTACAACGGTGCGGCGCACGACGCAGCTCTTTATGAACTATGGTCTGACCTATGTGGATCACACCTTTCTCAGCGGCTTCGTGCGCGGACGCCTGGCAACCGTGCTGAGCCTGCTGGTCCGTGGCGGGATGTTCTTCGTCAGGGCCACGAACAACGAGCAGAAGCTGTATAAGCTCAAGCTCACCTTCTTACGGCGCTTCTTGATCATTGGGCGCAAGTAGCATGACCAACAAGAAACTCTCGTTTCTGGCCAAGCTCGCCTTTTCAACTCTCGTCCTGGCGCTGATCGCCCGCTCAGTGGATATGGCCGAGTTCTGGGCGAGCCTGGGACAGGCCCGCGGCGAACTGGTGGTCCTGGCTGTCTGCATGTTTTTCCCGGCCCAGATCTTCGGCGCCTATCGCTGGTACCAGATCCTCCAGGCGCTGGATCTGCGGTCGAACTTTGGCAGCGTGGTACGCTACACCTTCATTGGCCAGTTCTCGGCCCTGTTTCTGCCGGGCCAGGTGAGCGGCGATGTGGTGAGGGCGCTCACCTTCGCGCACCAGCACCGCCAGCACGAGCGTGTCTTCCTCTCCGTGCTGCTCGACAAATCCAGCTTCCTGGCAACGCTCGGCTTCTTCGCTCTGGCTGGCACGCTGATCGCGCCGGAGTTGCAGGGCATCCCCGGTTTGATCCTCGCCGCAGGGACGATCTTCGGAGTGGCACTGGCAGGCTTCCTGGCGCTGAGCTTCTACCGGAACCGGCGACTGCTCGATTTTCTTAGCCACCGCGTCGAAGGGTCAAGTCGCAAACCAGGGCCGATCGAATTCGTGCTGCGGCGGGCCGCAGTGGCCCTCAGTCTGCCCCGGCTTCAACTCGCCGATGCGCTGCGGATCCTGTTTTTGGCCAGCGGACTCCAGGTTCTGAATACGATCGGCAGTCTGGTCATGGCCCATGCCCTGGCGATCAACGTTGGTGTGCTGGACTGGGTAGCGATCGTGGCAGTGGTGGCGATCATTCAAATCTTCCCCCTCAGCGTCGGCGGGCTGGGCGTGCGCGAGGGCGCCTTCGTGCTCCTGCTCGCGCTTTACGGTGTAGATCCGGCCCGCGCGACGGCCTTCTCGCTGCTCACATTTGTCCTGGTCGCGTTCCTCGTCACCCTGGGCTGGCTCGTAGCTGAGCAGGTGTCGCGCGGGTCACGGGAACTGGAGAATCCCTACGGCTGATCACCCTGGTGATAAGGTAACCGCGCTGCTTGCATGCCCTGCGCGCAGCGTCACGTCAATGGAAGATTAGCGACAGCCCCCGGCGGCAATCCGCCGCAGTAGTGAGGAACACCATGAGCCCTCTGGTAAGCGATTATCTGGTCTATCTCTTGCAACTTGCCGGTGGAAAGCGCGCGGCGATGGAGTCCAGTCTGGCGCGGCAGCGGATGGGGGATCTGGCGCCCTGGATCGACCTGAGCGGGCCGCAGCGGATTCTCGACCTGGGCAACGGCAGCCTGCGTCCGCAGTACGCCCTGCTCCGCGCCGCCGGCCATCGCGTGGTGGGGATCGACCTGGTGAACCGTCCGGCCAGGGGGTGGAAACCCGCGGCCTACGGCGTGCTGCGCCGCGTCTTTGCCGCCCACGCCGGCATCGGCGCCGCGGCCATGGCCGCCGATGGTCTGCTCAGCGGCGATGTGAGCCGGCTGCCCTTCGCCGACGCCTCGTTTGACCTGGCGGTATCGAGCGCCGCCTTCGAGCATTTTCTCGATGTGCCCGCCGTGCTGGCCGAGACGCGCCGGGTGCTGCGGCCAGGGGGCGTGCTCTGGGTGGGCATCCACCTCTTTACCTGTCCTTCGGGCGGGCACAATGTGAGTTTTACCCAGTACCCGTTGCGCAGCCTGCCGCGCGGGGCCGAGCCGTGGGATCACTTGCGGCGTCAGCGGCGGCCCTTCACCGTGCCGCTCAATCGCTGGCGCAAGCACCAGTACCTCGAAGCCTTCGCCCGCGAGTTTGATGTGCTGCGCTGTTACTGCGCCACCCGCGAAGGCGAGCAGTGGCTCACCCCGGCCCTGGAAGCCGAACTCAGCGCCTACTCGCGCGATGAATTGACCTGCGCGCACCTGGTCATTCTGGCCCGCAAGCCCCCGGTGACCGCTTCGCTTAAGGCAAGCCAGGGCGCCGCCGTGCCTGCTCCCGCCGGTCTTCTGGGTGTTCCGGCCTGAGCGAGCGGCGAAGCGCGCTCTGCGGTTCGTCGCGACACGTTCATGCTTCTTCCGCCTTCCACTGTTCCGCTTCGGCGATGAAGCGGCTGAAGTCGCGCAGGAAGGGGCCGATGCTCTGGTGTACTACGGCGTAGTCAATCGTTTCGTAGAGATGCACCAGGATGTTCCGCATACCTGCAGCGCGTTGCAGGTTGTCGGACAGATCCGCCGGCAACAACCCTTCACGCCCGGCCTGTTTAAATGCCTCGCGGTAAGAGCCAGGGGATAGGCCCCGCTCCGCCAGCATATGAAAGAGCAGGTCGCTGGCAACCATAACCAGCAGTTCAAGGATGCGCTCGACCGCGTAGTGGTGGGCCTCGATCTCGGCCTGGCTGGCATGCTCGAAGGCGCGAAGATCCTCCACCAGCCGACGGAGGCGGGCCAGTTTGCGCGCCAGCACATCACGTGACACGCCGCACCTCCTCGGCGTAGCGCCGCAGGGACTCCTCCAGAGCGCGGCGGAAGGGCAGCGCGTCGTTGTAGGCGTGCCAGAGCCGGGCGCGCCAGGCCGCCCAGTCCCCCGGGCGGGCCTCGTAGAGCAGGCGGCCATGCCGGGCAATTTCCCAGCCCAGCACCGGGTCGGTTTCGGGTGACAGGAAGACCAGATCCACGTCCCGGTCGAGGATGGCCTCCAGCTCTGCCTGCCAGTCCAGCCGTTCGGCGGGAGGGGGGGCGGGGGTGAGCGCCAAATCGTAGTCGCTCTGCTCGCTCGCGCGCCCGGTGGCGCGCGAGCCGAAGAGCGTCGCGACCACGATCCCCCGCTGCGCGCACCAGGCGCGCAGGGCCGCCAGCCGCTCCGGGGCTATCGCGTCGGTCATCGTGCTTGCCTCCCAGACCTCACAGATCGGGCAAGCCTGTGAGGTCCGAAGAAGTTTTCTCCTGGGAGGGTTTCGCCCTCCCGGACCCTCCCTGCGGGCGGACCCTCGCTTCCGGCACTATACCACAATCGCAGCGCAAACCAGGCCGGAGAATACTACAATACGCATCGCGGTCGATCTTCTGTTTGAAGGGCGCCGGTACGCCCGCATCAGCAGCGCCGGAGAACGATTGATGCGCCACGCTCCCTTCCCGGATCTGGAACATCTGGCGAACATCTTCGCGCAGTACCCCGAGGCCCAGGCTCAAACACGAAGCGGTGCGCCATAACCGGCTGGTCTACCGGGCCGCCGACTTTGATCACGGCGCATACTTTTCAAGAATCACGCGCCAGTTCCTGGATTTCCGGCCCTACCTGGATGTTCAGCGCCAGGCGTATAAACAGAGGATGCTGCATGATCCGGCCTGAGATCATCTGCTGATCTTTAAGCATTAAATCCGGTACCGCCGAACGCTGCGGGCTAATTACTCTGTGAACTTAGTTTTTCGGCAACTCCGCCCCCTCCCCAACCCTCCCCCGCTGGGGGAGGGAGTCCGGCTCCTCCCCCCGTTGGGGGGAGGTTGGGAG
>JAOACN010000388.1 GCA_026417815.1 Chloroflexaceae bacterium
CTTTGCCGGCATCTGCGCGCTGCTCTGGGGGGGCGTGGCGCTCGTCGCGGGCCCGCAGATCTACGCGCAGTGGCACCAGGGTCTTAACGCCTATCGTGTGGCCCTGCCCGACCGGCCGCTCCTCGCGCTCCCCTTCGGCCCCGTGCTGGGGCTGCTGGCCGCAGGGCTCTGGTGGCGCCACGGGCGCCACGACCCCTTCGGCGCCCTGGTGCTGCTGAATACGCTGCTCTACCCCCTATCGGTGATCTACATCGCCGTCGGGATCGCCTTCGTGGTCATCCGCTGGCGCCCGGCCTGGCCCTGGTACCCGCTGGGGCTGAGCTGGCTCATCCCCGCCGTATTTATCCTCGGCGAGCGCACCCCGGATACGATTGCCGGGCTGACCCAGGCGATCATCGCCACCGGCCTCCTCGCCGGGCTGCTGCCGCGCCTGCCCTTCCCCTCGATCCGCGGTCAGGCCCCGCCGTGCTACAATACAACCAATGAGCGACCAGCGCCTGCCGGCGGCCCAGACCGCCCACCAGCTTGATTTCATCAGTCATAGCCCCGCGCAGACGGAGCGCGTCGGCCAGCGGCTCGGCGAGCGCCTGCGCGCGGGGGATCTGGTGCTGCTGGTGGGCACCTTTGGCGTTGGCAAAACCCAGTTTGTGCGCGGGGTCGCGCGGGGTCTCGACTCGCCCGATCTGGTCACCAGTCCCAGTTTTGTGCTGGTGAATGAGTACCGCGCCGGCCCGCGCCACCGGAGCATCCCGATTTACCACGTCGATCTCTACCGCATTGCCGAGGAGCGTGAACTGACGACCATCGGGCTCGAGGAACTATGGTCCGGCGAGGGCGTGTGTCTGATCGAGTGGCCGGAGCGGGCCCTGGCGCGCATTCCCGCCGACCATCTGGCGATCTACATGCAGCACGTCAGCGAGACCAAGCGCCGGCTGCGCTTCGTGCCCCACGGCCGGCGCTACGTCGAACTGGTCACGGCGTTGAAGGAAACGGCGTTTCACGGGTAACCCGCGCCTCCGGCAGGGTGCGACGAAACGTTCTGGCGCCCGGCGGCTGATGAGAATGTGGAGATGACGTGGTTTCCTCGCTCCCCTGCTGAGGTTCAGGCGCGGATAGAACGCATGAGCGCAGATGAGGTTTATAGCGTTGGGATGCGCTACTTCACCCTCACTCCCTCCTCCCTGGGACTACGCTCAGGGCAGGCCTCTCCCGCGCGCGGAAGAGGGACCAGAGCCGGGCGCGGGGGCGTCCGAAAACGGTGGAAGCAGCGTCGGCTCGTATGTTCTGTCCGTCCCTGAACCTGCCGAGATACGGACATGTTGCTGGCGATAGACACGGCGACCAGTCTCACGGGGATCGCGCTGTACGATGGGCGCGGGCCGCTGGCGGAGTGCGTCTGGGAGTCGGGGCGCAACCACACCGCCCAGTTGCTGCCGCAACTCGACCGGCTGCTCGGCTACGCGGGGGTGGAGCGCGGGGCGCTGCGGGCGATCGGGGTGGCCCTTGGCCCGGGTAGCTGGAGCGGCCTGCGGGTAGGCATGAGCGTCGCCAAGGGCATGGCCCTGGCGGGAGGGCTGGCCCTGCTGGGGATCAGCACCCTGGAAGCCCTGGCCTACCAGCACGCGCAGGCCGGGATGCCGATCTACCCCCTGATCCGCCTGGGACGCGACCGCTTCGCGACGGCAAGGTTTGAGTTCGACGCCGAGGTGGCCCGCCGGGAACCGGATCGCAACCTGACGCTGGACGAACTCTGCGCCGAGGTCGAGGACCAGGGCCTGTTCTGCGGCGACCTGGACGAGGGCGCCGTGGCCCGGATCCAGCGCGCGCTTGGCCCGCGGGCGCTCTTTCCGCGCCCGGCGGCCAACCTGCGCCGCCCCGCCTTTCTGGCTGAACTGGCCTGGCAGCGCCTGATCAGCGGCGAGCGTGACGACCTGGTGACCCTGGAGCCGATCTACCTGGGCGAACCGGTGAAACCACGCCCGTAACCGGGCGCAAGGTTTCCGGGACGGCTTCGCCCTCCCGGACCTTCCCATCAGGCAGGGGCGTGGGGAACCCGCCCGCATAGGCGCATCCGAGGAGCGACAGCTATGTCGGCGCTGAGCCGCTTTGAACAGTTTATGGAGCAACTGGTGGAGGGGTCGGTGGCACGGCTCTTTCGCAGCCCCGTGCAGCCGGTGGAGATCGCCCGGCGCCTGGAGCGGGCCATGGAGAGCCAGCAATCCATCAGTGTCAGGCGGGTGATTGTGCCGAGCTTCTACCGCGCCTACCTCAACCCGCAGGATTTTGCCGCCTTCGAGCCGGTGCGGGGGCAACTCGAACAGGAGATGGCCACCTACCTGAGCGAACTGGCCCAGGAGCGCGGCTTCGCCATGCTTGAACACCCCCGGGTCGTGCTGGCCGAAGACGCCGCGGTGCCGAAACGCTCCATCCAGGTCGTTGCGGAGATGACCAGCAGCCAGGGCGCGGAGACCACCCAGGTGATTCCACCGGCCAGCGCCGCGCCGCCAGCGCGCAAGAACCACGCCCTGCTGCTGCTCCAGACGCCCGAAGGCCCGCGCTCGATCCCCCTGGAAAGCACCGCCATCGCCATCGGGCGCGGACTCAGCAACGACGTGATCCTCGAAGACAGTCGCGTTTCGCGCCACCACGCCCAACTGCGCTACCGCCAACGGCGCTTCTGGATCACCGATCTGGGCAGCACGAACGGCACCTTCGTCAACGGCGCGCGGATCAGCGAAACGGCCCTCCGTGATGGGGACACCATCTCCCTCGGCGGCCTGGAATTGACCTTTCGCGACAGCTAGAGCACTGACCGGAATGCTTGATCCACTGAGCACACTGAGCCGTGTGGCTTGCGCCGCCAGTGTTGCGAGTCAATCTTTCCGAGAAACGCTATAGATGTTCGACATCGCCAATCTCTCCATCGGGGTTCTGCTGCTGCTGCTGCGCGTGGCAGTGGTGTTTCTACTCTACTTTTTCCTCTGGCAGGTGTTGCGCGTGGTGGCCCGCGACCTCCGCGGCGCTGGCGCAGGGCCGGCCCCGGCGAGCCAGTACGGGCAACTGGTGGTCGTCTCTGCCGGGCAAACGGGTATTCCCGTGGGCAAGAGTTTCCCGCTGGCGCCCATCACCGTGATCGGCCGCAGCACCGAGGCCGACGTCTCCCTCAACGACACCTTCCTCTCGGCGGAGCATGCCCGGCTGCAATGGCGCGACGGCGTCTGGCACCTCGAGGACCTCAACAGCACCAACGGCACTTACCTGAACGGCTTCTGTCTCTTATACACATCTGA
>JAOACN010000406.1 GCA_026417815.1 Chloroflexaceae bacterium
GTATACACCACTGGAGCACTATGATCTCCTTCGACCTTCCGTCTGCACTCATCGATGACGTTGTCGCCCGTGCGCTAAACGAGGACATCGGCACGGGCGACCTGACGACCCTGGCGGTCATCCCGCCCGATGCCCGGGCCGAGGCGCACTTCGTCTTCCGTGAACCCGGGGTGGTCTGCGGCCTGCCGGTTGTCTCAGCCGTCTTCACCCTGGTGGACCCGGCGCTGGCGCTGCGGCCACGGGTGGCCGAGGGCGCGCGGGTCTCCGCCGGGGAGCGCGTAGCCACGGTTGCCGGCCCGGCCCGTGGCCTGCTCAGCGGCGAGCGCGTGGCCCTCAACCTTTTCCAGCGCCTCAGCGGCATCGCCACCCTGACCGCCCGCTACGTCGAGGCGGTGCAGGGCACCCGGGCGCGCGTGCTCGACACGCGCAAGACCACGCCGGGCCTGCGGGCGCTGGAGAAGTACGCCGTGCGCGTCGGCGGAGGCGTCAACCATCGCTTCGGGTTGTACGACGGGGTGATGCTCAAGGACAATCACCTGGCCGTCCTGGCGGCGCAGGGGGTGGATCTGGCCGCAGCGGTGCGTCAGGCGCGAACGGCGGTGGGACCGATGGTGCGGGTGGAGGTGGAAGTGGAGAGTGTCGAACAGGCCGCCGTGGCTGCTGAAGCCGGCGCCGACCTGATCCTGCTCGACAACATGCCCCCCGATCAACTGCGGGCCGCCGTGGCCGCCGTGGCCGGGCGGGCGCGCACCGAAGCCAGTGGCGGCATTACCCTGCGGTCAATCCGCGCGGTTGCCGAGAGCGGGGTGGACTTTATCAGCGTTGGCGCACTGACCCACAGCGCCCCGGCCCTGGATATTGGTCTGGACATTGAGGGATCGTAGCGGCTCCGGGAAGGCGTAGCCCTCCCGGAGCGTTCCATCGGGCAGGGGTTGCGCGTCAAACGGCGGTCTTGCTGGCGCTGGAGGGCGCCTGGCGCATGGGTTGCGGGCGCAGGTAGGTAAGGGTGCGCCAGAGCCACTCCGCCGGGCCGTAGCGGAAGCGGGCCATCCACCAGTGGCTCAGCGGGATCTGCGCCAGGAAGATCAGCAGCGCCAGGAGCAACCCGAGGGCCATCCCGACCTGGTTGAACAGGCCCAGACCGTAGCCGTAGAAAATCAGGGTCGCAATGATGGACTGGAGCAGGTAATTGCTCAGGGCCATCTGACCCACCGGGCGCAGGGCGCCGAGCTGGCGTTGCCAGGGCATGCGCCCGGCGAGGAGCGTCAGCGCGCCGAGGTAGGCCAGGCTCTGGGCCAGGCCGCCGATACCCAGGGCCAGGTTCATCAATGCCAGTTGCCAGCCGAATTCAACGCGCTGCACATTCTCGGCCATGACCGTATAGAGCAGATTGGCCGGGAGGCCAATCGCAAAGCCCCAGAGCACCAGGCGGCGCCAGAGCCCCTGGTGCGCCGCAATGTCGCGAAAGACCCCCTGGCGTCCGAGAACGCTGCCGATGAGGAACATCGTCATCACCATCGGCGCCATCGCCAGCGTGCCGAACCAGATCGTCTGGAGATCGCGGGCGCGCTGGGCGGTGATCTCGGCGAACGAGCCGCTGCTGTAGATCGCCACCGCCTGGTCGCGCTGCTGGCGAAACATGGCCTCCTGTTCGGCGAAGGCCGCTTCGATCTGGGCGGCGCCCTCGGGGACGAGGCGCGCCAGTTCCACCAGTCCGGCCAGGGCGAAGGTGAAGAGGTGCTGCAGAACAAAGAAGATCGCCGCCCAGATCAGCAGGGTGCGTGGGCGCTTGACGCCGGCAAAGAGCAGCAGCACCGCCCCCAGCCTGTCTCTTATACA
>JAOACN010000417.1 GCA_026417815.1 Chloroflexaceae bacterium
CACCAGCGCTGCAACCGCCATGGCGCCGTAGTAGTACAGGTACTCCTTACCAACCACGTTTAGCCGATACTGCATCCCTGCAAGCCGCACTTTGTGTTCAAAAGACCCCGTGCGGATGGGTTTATCCTCCTGCGGGGTAAGCGGCTGGTAGTAGTCCGCCAGCGTCTTCGCTGCCCGCCCTCGATTGCGGCTCACCGCATCCAAGGCATAATACGCCAGCACCGCCAGGGAGAGCGCCATCAATACTTGCGGAATCATCGTCATGGTCATTGCTACCCTCCTCGCTTGCGGCTGATCTCCGTTATTTGGGTATCCCCTGCCTGATACAGTTTACGGAAAGTGACGTTACCGCCTTTCAGCTCTGGATTGACCTCCCAAATTCCCTGCACCTGCCGCCGTCCGTCCTTCCAGCCGACCTGCACCACCAGGTCAACCGCCATCGCGAACATCTCCTTTGCGGCTTCAATGCGTACTTGTGCGTCCGCCCACATCAGCACCCCCAGGCGGTGAATCGCCGCCTCGGGCCCCTCAGCGTGCAGGGTAGACAGCCCAGGGTGGTCGCTCATCTGCGCCCGAAAGAGGGACAGCGCTGCTGTTCCCGTACGCACCTCGCCTACGATGAGCCAGTTCGGCGCCATGCGCATGGCATCATCCACCCCGTCCGACAGGCTGTAGCCCGGTACGTCACTCCCCACCACCCGCGGACGCGCTTCCAGCGTCACCACGTTGGGGTGCGGCAGCCAGATTTCCTCCGGATCTTCAATTTTCACAATGCGTGCCTCTTTCGGTATCCCGTGCGCCAGCGCCGAGAGGAACGTGGTCTTGCCCGTTGCCGTGCCGCCAATGACCAATACCCGCAAGCCGCTTGCTACCGCCTCCAGCAGGCGATCCATCACTGCCTGCGGGATCGCACCCCACCGCACAATCTGTTCCGGCGGCACAGGCTGCGGCTCGAACAGGCGGATGTTCACCGCCGGATACCCCAGCCCGGGCGCAAGCACCGGGTAGACAATCTTCACCCGCGCCCCGCCCATGCCCTCCATGCGCGGCAGTTTGGCGTCCACCGAAGGCTGCGCCTCCGAGATGGCGGGGCCAATTGGCGCCAAGAGCGCCTCTACGCTCCGCCAGACCTCATCCAGCCCGGGCTGACGGTTGTACTTCTCGAAGAAGCGCTCCCCCTTGCGCAAAATCCAAATCGTGCCATCCGGGTTGAGGGTGATTTCGCTCAAATCCGTGCGCGCCGGGGGGAGCAACTCATCAAACGCCCCCAGGCCGCCGATCCGCGCCGCAACGACCCTCGCCAGCGCCGCGACTAGCTGCGGGTTCAGGTACACGCCCAGCCGCGATGCCGCATTACTCACCGCCGCCTGCGCACGCGCCGCCAGCTGCGTTCGGTCGCGCAGCGCCGCCAGCGGCAAGGTTTTCAATTCCCCCGCCGCCTGTTCCACAACCTGCCGTTCCTGCTCCGGCGTGGTTTGTGCCATCAGTTCCAGCCAACTCATACCTTCACCCTCACGCCGAAAATCTCAAAGGTTCTGCGTCCATTGCTGTTCGGCTGCGCCTGCGCTCCCTGCGGCGAAAACAGTGCATCTGCCAATGGCTTCAGCCCGCGCACAAAATTATCCGAGACGTTGAGCGGCAGCCTGCGCCCGTCCTGCGCCTCACCCACCCGCGGCTCGTCGGGTATTTGCGCCATCACCGGCGGAAACGGTCTGCCCAAGAGGGCAGATGCTGCTTTGTGCCACTCATCCACCGTCATCCGCCCGCCCATGCGGTTCAGCGCCACGTACACCCCTGTCTCTTATACACATCT
>JAOACN010000452.1 GCA_026417815.1 Chloroflexaceae bacterium
TCGTCGGCAGCGTCAGATGTGTATAAGAGACAGGCCTACCGGGGCGGCGGCAGCGCCGAACTCAGCTACAACTTCACCACGCGCCAGAACGACTACGTGGCCTTCGAGCGGGAACCGCGCCTCTCCCTTGAAGGCGCGCCCTACGCGATTGGCGCGTGGGTCTACGGTGACGGCAGCACGCACGGGCTGAAGGTGTGGATCCGCGACGCCGAGGGGGAGGTGCTCCAGTTCGTCCTTGGCCCCGTCGGCGCGCCGGGCTGGCACTTCCTGCACACCCCTATCGGCGGCGAGGTCGAGCCGGGTAATGTGATCGTCCCCGGCGGCAACCGGCGGGTGGACTTCCCGGCGGCTTTGCAGGCCATCGTCCTCGATGACATCGTAGACGCCTTCGTCGGCGGAGGCACGATCTGGATTGACGACCTGAGCGCCATCCACGGCCACGAAATCTACGACCTGCGGCTGGAGCGCAACGGCGAGGCGCTGGACGTGCTGTGGTCGCCGCCGGGCGCGCGGGTCACACTGGCCACCCAGAGCGCAGAGGCGCGCCTGATCGGGCGCGACGGCGCCGAGCGCGCCCTGCCGGCGGAAAACGGCCGCCTGCGCCTGACGGTGGGGCCGGAGCCGATCTATGTGTGGCATCGAAGGTGATGCGATTTTGGATTGTGGATTTCGGATTTTGGATTGCCGTATCTGGCGTCCCAGGCAGATCTGATGATGATGCGCCAGCGCAATTTCCCACAGGAATTGGCATGAGACGATACACACTATTGCTGGTCGGATTGGCGCTGCTAACGCTTACCGGGTGTGGACAGGCATCACCCGCACAAAGGACGCATCCTGAACCACACCCATCACCAACGACGTCCTCCGGGGAAGCATCTGATAGCCGCGCTGCTGAAACACGAAATCCAGCAACTAGGGAACCGGCGTCTGGTCAAGTCTCCACATCAGGGTCAGACATCCAGATTATTCAGTGGCAAGGATTTCAAATCTCTCTCCCCGGCAACGCCGTATTCCATGAAGAACAGCCATCCATTTTCATCAACGGTTTTCCGATCGAAATTCGCGCAAAAATAATATACGCAGAAACAAGCACAACAGGGTTGATTGAAGAACCTGTTGGCCCAATTTTTAGCATTGTTGATTTTGATGGCTCAATCCATGATTGGCTTGAACTTGAGCGAAAGAACGCAACAAGCATGTCAGGAAACAGGGTTGATGAACAAACTGTACATAAGAAAACCATTGCGGGTTTGCCTGCGATAATCTATCAACGTCTCGTGATCGGCACAGGCGATATGACCTATGCAATCATCGATGTAGATAAGAGTTCAAAAGCTGACAAGGATCAATTGCTGTTGATCGCTTACGATGCTTCATTCGAACCTAATAATTTGATCATTGCTAATTTAGCACGTACAACTGATTAGCTCTACCTTGTCACTTGCCGCGGCTTCCGCTGCGAGGAGGTTCGGAGGGATTGCACCCCTCCGCGCTTTCCCCTTCCTGGTGCGGCGCGGCTTAGCCGCACCAGGAAGGGCGGATCTCCGGGGTCTGCGGCCACCGCAGCCCCCGCCAGGGGCAACGTGACAAAGTAGAGTTAGTCTGTGAATTCAGTTTCTTGCCAACCCTCCCCCGCTGGGGGAGGGCGTCCGGCGCCTCCCCCCAACGGGGGGAGGCTGGGAGGGGGGCGGAAATGCCAGCAAACTTACGTTACAGACTACTGGATTGATCAAGGGATAATAGCATTTGGCTGGAGAAGATTCGCAGAAGACGGCATCCCCCCGCACCTCGCCTGAACGGTAGTGCAACAGACCACACAGCGAAACAATGTCTAAGGAGATCGCCAATGCTCGATCATTTCGACCTCATCGCGCCCTTTTACGACCGGCTCATCGGTCCGCCGGATCTGGAGCGGCTGCGGGAGGTGCTGGACGTGCCGCAGGGGGGGCGCGTGCTCGACGCGGGTGGCGGCACCGGGCGCGTGGCGGTCCATCTGCGCGCTCTGGCCGGCGAGGTGGTGATCCTCGACCGTTCGGCGCCGATGCTGCGTCAGGCGCGGGCCAGGGGCCTTGAGGCGCTGGCCGGCGATGTGACACGCCTGCCCTTTCCCGACGCCACGTTTGATCGGGTCGTGGTGGTTGACGCCCTGCATCACTTCACCCGACCGGCGGAGGCCATTCGCGAGTTGTTGCGCGTGTTGCGCCCCGAGGGCCGCCTGGTGATTGAGGAGCCGGACATTCGCCTGGGAGTAGTAAAACTCGTCGCCCTGGCCGAGCGACTGCTGCTGATGGACAGTAGATTCTTCGCGCCGGCGGAGATCATCCAGATGATCGAAGCCTGCGGGGTCCCGGCATGGGCCGTGGCCGATGATCGCTTCGCGGCGTGGGTGGTGGCCGACAAAGGTCTCAGGCCAGCGGCAGGAACACCAGCACCGCAATCAGCCCGCCAACCAGCGAACTGAGCAGATTGACCATGTCATTGTTCATCCCTGTCTCTTATACACATCT
>JAOACN010000464.1 GCA_026417815.1 Chloroflexaceae bacterium
CCGCCGCTGCCGAGAGCCGCGCGGCCTCCACGGCCACTTCGCTAACCATGCGCCGCCCGAAGCCGCCGCCCAGATAGGTAGGGATCACCTCAACGCTGCGCGGGTTGCGGCCCAGGGCGCGGGCGATGGCCTGAGCGGTTCCCGCGGCGTACTGGGTGCTCACCCAGGCCCGCACCCGGTCGGGGCGCGCGTCCACCAGTGCAGCCTGCGGTTCCAGGTGGGCATGGGCGGCCATGGGGGGGCGGTACTCCGCCGTGATCACCCCGGCGCCGCGCAGCGCCGCCGCGCTGTCGCCCACCCGCTGGACGGCGACGCCCCGGCCGGGGACGGCGCACACCAGGGCGTCAATCTGCTCCTGCTGAAGCGGCGTTTGCTCGATCCATTCCACGTCCAGCGCGCGCACGGCGGACGCAGCGGCGCTGCGCGACTCGGCGACGACGCCGGCGAAGTCGCGCTCGATGACCACGGCGACCACGCCGGGGCGCGTGGCGGCGTCGCCGGGGGCGGCCCGGCGCAGGGTCGCGCCGAGGCTCGGCGGGCGGGCCACCGCGCCGAAGAGCATGCCCTCGACCCGGGCGTCGTAGCCGTAGGTGGCGGCGCCGCGGATCTTGGCCGGGAGGTCCACGCGGGGCAGGCTGGCGCCGATCAGCGTCCAGGCGGCGCCCGGCTTCAGGGGTGGCGGCTCGGCGGGAACCTCGCGGGTGGCGGCGCCGGTTGCCAGTTCGCCGTAGCTCAGCCGGCGCTGCGGCTCGGCGGTGACGAAGAAGGCCCCGGCGGCGGCGCTCAATGCGGCGGGCGCGACCCCCAGGCGCTCGGCGGCCTCGGCGCGAAGCAACTCGCGCAGGGTCGCCGCCGTCTCGCGCAGCGGGGCGAAGAGCGAAGAGACCGAGTTGCTGGCATTGGTGCCAAAGCTGTCGGTCACCGGGCCGAGGGAGCCGCTCTGGACGACCTCGATCTGCTCCCAGGCCAGTTCCAGCTCCTCGGCGGCGATCTGGGCGAGGGCGGTGTGGATGCCCTGGCCCATTTCGGTTTTGGGGACGGCGAGGCGCACCCGGCCATCGGGGGCGATGTCGAACCACAGGAGCGGATCGGTGGTGACGATGGTCGGCGGCGCGGCGCCCTCGAAGGCATCGGCGAGGGCGAGGCGCAGGGCGGGCAGGCCGAGGGTGGCGCCGAGGGCCAGGCCCCCGCCGACCACACCGGCGCCGATGAGGAAGCCGCGGCGCGAGAGGCGCCAGCGATGCGCATGCGACTGGCTCATGCGGCCTCCCCGGGGCTACGGGCCAGCACGGCGGCGCGGGCCACCGCCCGGCGGATGCGAACGTAGGCCCCGCAGCGACAGAAGTTGCGCTCCATTGCCGCGGTAATCTCCTCGTCCGAGGGGTCGGGATTGGCGGCGATGAGGGCGGCGGCGGCCATCATCTGGCCGCTCATGCACCAGCCGCACTGGGGCGCCTGGGCCTCCAGGAAGGCCCGCTGCACGGGATGCAACGCCTCGCCCCGGGCAAGGCCCTCAATGGTGGTGACCGCCTTACCAGCGGCCTGGCGGACAGAAGTCTGGCAACTCCGCACGGCGACGCCGTCGAGGTGGACGGTGCAGGCGCCGCAATAGCCCGCTCCGCAGCCGAACCTGGTGCCGGTGAGGCCGAGTTCGTCGCGCAGCACCCAGAGCAGCACGCGCGGCGGGTCGTCGGCCACCTGGTAGGTCAAGCCGTTGATGGTGAGATCCACTGGTGGCTCCATTATTACTGGCGGCCCAACCGGAGGGCCGCCCACGACCGCACCGCGCACGGGCGCGGTGCGCTGGCGCTACTTTACCAGAGTTTTGCTACGGTTTTGCAGGGAGGTGCGGAGGGGCTGCACCCCTCCTCCTCTTCCGGTGCGGCGCAGCGAAACCGCGGCGCGCCAGGAAGATGAAGATCTTCGGGGGCCTGCGGCTTCCGAGACACCGCTCTCTGTCCCTCGACGCTTGACAGCTCCGAAAGCCCCATGTATATTCATTGTAGCTACGTCTACAGCCTGCGAAAGGAGCGATTATGCAGAGCCGGGTGCAAAAGTGGGGCAATAGCCTGGCCTTGCGCATTCCCAGGACATTCGCCGTGGAAATTGGTCTGGCCGATAACACCCCGGTTGAGATCACGCTCGAAGACGGGCGGCTTGTCATCGTGCCGCTCACCGCGCCGCGCTACTCCCTGGACGAGTTGCTTGCCGGGGTTACCACCGAGAATCTGCATACCGAGCACGATACGGGCGTGCCGGAAGGGAATGAGTTGTGGTGACGAGCTACGTGCCGGAGCGTGGCGATATTGTCTGGTTGAGCTTCACGCCACAGGCCGGATCCGAACAAACAGGGCGCCGGCCAGCGATAGTGTTGTCTCCGGCTCGCTATAACGAAAAGGTGGGCCTGGCCATTTTCTGCCCGATCACCAATCAGGTAAAGGGGTATCCCTTTGAGGTGCGCCTGCCGCCCGATCTTCCGGTCGGCGGGGTGATCCTCGCGGATCAGGTGAAGAGTCTGGATTGGCGCAGCCGCAGGGCCCAGTTTGCCTGTACCGCGCCCGCGCCGGTCATCAGGGAAGTTCTGGTCAAAGTGGCAACGCTGATAAGCCTGCCTCCAGAGTAATGCCTTTTTGGATTGATTGCCGATACCGGCCAACGATGGGAGGGGCGCGGGGAAACCTGGTTTCCCCATGCCCCTCCCCGAATGCTCAATGCCTGCAAGCTACGCTTGAGGCTCTTCACAGGGTGAGAAAAAGGTTGTTCGGGGAGGGTCGCACCTGCATCCGGGAAGCACGCCCCCCGTACTACGCCGCGGGCGCGAGGCCGAGGGTCCGGGCAGCCTCGCGGTAGGCGTCGAGGCTGCCCTCGTCCCAGAGCACAAAGCGCACCAGGGTCACGCTGCCGCCCGCGGCGAGGGCATCGCGCACGGCGGCGAGGGCCACCCGCGCGGCCTCGGCGACGGGGTAGCCGAAGATGCCGGTGCTGATGCTGGGGAAGGCCACGCTGCTCAGCCCGTGCTGCGCGGCCAGGGCCAGGCTGCTGGTGTAGGCGGTGGCCAGCAGGCGGGCCGAGGCGGCCGGGTCGTCGGCGCGGTAGACCGGGCCGACGGCGTGGATGATGTGGCGCGCGCGCAGCGCGAAGCCGGGGGTAATGCGGGCCTCGCCGGTGGGGCAGGGGGCCAGGGGCCGGCAGGCGGCCGCAAGCTCCTCGCGCCCGGCGGCGCGGAAGATCGCCCCGCAGACCCCGCCGCCCTCGGCCAGGCCCTCGTTGGCCGCGTTGACGATCGCGTCCACGTCCTGTGCGACGATGTCGCCCCGCACCAGTTCAAGGGTGGCAGGGCCGATCTGGTAGCGATCCATGACTTGCTCTCCCTGAAAACCTTCTTAAGGCCGCACGCATTGCGCGCCAGCATTCAGCGGAGCGGCAGGTAGATGACGCGCCCGTTCCATTCGCCTTCGTGGCTGGCATCAATCAATAACAGCAGATCATCAAGCACTGACCCGATCGCCAGATCCTGGTGCACCACGATGATACCGGGCATTGCCTGGCCAGCCGCAACACGATTGTAAGCGTGGCCTATCAAGGTCGCCGCATCGTGGGTGAGCACGAGCCGTCCCTCGGTGGCCGCCCAGGCAAGAATGGTTGGATCATCCGCCCCGGTGAGCCCGACATCGGGCACGCGCACCAGGTCAAGGTCGGGGCGTCGCCGCAAGAGACCGCGCACGATTGTGCCGCGGAAGTTCTCATCGACAAGCAGCTTCACGCCGCGTGCTCCGTCTCGGCTTTGCGGGCGAGCAAGCGGGCGCGAAGACCGGTGGGATCAAACTGTGCTTCATGGGCGGCTTGCGCGGCGTTGCTGGCGGCAGCGCGTTCGGCGACATAGGCGTCGACGTCCTCGCGGTGCCGGAGATAGTAGGCGAGCACGGCGTACACCTGCGCCAGGCTCAGTGTCGGATAGTCCTGTGCAATCTCTTCCGGCGTTGCACCGAGATGAAACGCACGTACCACTGTCTCAAGCGGCACGCGCGTTCCCTCGATACGCACCACGCCTTCATCGGTGACAACCAGGGGAACCGGCTGCGGTTCAACATTCAATTTCATTACCCAGGTCCTCCGCCGCAATGAGAGCCCCGACACTCATTATAGCAATCCGATTGATCTGCGCGACAATCAAGAGGGCCTGGTCCTCCCAAACCCACCCGTCGGGAAACCAGGTTTTCCCACACCCCTACCCCCTACAGCCGGGCCAGCACGGCCCGCGCCGGGGCGCCGTCGCCGCCACTGATGCGCAGGGGCAGGCAGATGAGCTGGTACGGGCCGGGGGCCACGCCCGCCAGGGCCGCCCCCTCCAGGATCAGCACACCCGCGCCGAGCAGGATGTGGTGCGCGGGCAGCCGCGGGTCGTCCGGCGGGTCCACCGAGAGGTAGTCAATGCCCACCAGGCCCGCCTGCCGCCGCACCAGCTCGGCGGCGGCCGCGGGGGTCAGGTAGACATAATCATGGACGAAGTCCGGGCGCTCCAGCAGGCGCTCCTCACTGTTGCGGGTGTGGAAGAGGACGCGGTCGCCGGGATCGATCGGATGGCCGGCCAGTTCCTCGACGGTGATCGCCCGGCGGTCGCGGATGTGGATCACCCGCGCCGGGCCGCAGAAACGCTCCAGCGGCACGTCGTCGAGCGTGGCTCCCTCGGCGAGGATGTGCCGCGGCAGGTCCACGTGGGTGCCGAAGTGGGTGCTGGCGTTGCGGATGGCGGTGACGTTCGCCCCGTCGGCGGCGAGGGTGAGTTGCGGTTCCAGGCCGATCGGCGGGTCGCCGGGGTACACCGGCATGTCCGCGCGCACCGGCATGGAGATGTCGTGCAGGATGGTGAGCATGGGAACCCCCCGGGGAATTTTGGATTTTGGATTGCAGATTGGGGCTATGAATCCGGCATAGCACGCTCGTCCCTGCGAAGGCATGGCCCGCTGCGGGCTAAAGCCCTCGCTTAGTTCTACTTTGTCACTTTGCCCCTGGGGGGGGGTGCGTGGGCCGCAGGCCCCTAAAGATCTTCTCTTCCTGGTGCGGCGCGGCTTCGCCGCGCCGCACCAGGAAGGGGAACGTTCCGAGGGGTGCAACCCCTCCGAACCTCCTTCCAGTAGCGCCAGGCTTGTCATTTGCGCGTTCGGCGGTAGATCTGCGTGCGGCGTCACCCCTGCTCGACGCTGGCGGCTACGGGCGTTTCGGCGCCGTTGTCGACCTCGCGGAACTGGAGGGCGTAGAGCCGGGCGTACAGGCCCTGACGGGCCAGCAGTTCGGCGTGGCTGCCCTCCTCGACGATGCGGCCCCGGTCGAGCACGATGATCCGGTGGGCGATGGCCACCGTGCTGAGACGGTGGGCGATGATCACCGCGGTGCGCCCGCGCATCAGCCGGTCGAGGGCCTCCTGCACCAGGGCCTCTGACTCGCTGTCGAGCGAGCTGGTGGCCTCGTCGAGCAGGAGGATGCGCGGGTCCTTGAGCATGGCCCGGGCGATGGCGATGCGCTGACGCTGGCCCCCGCTCAGTTTGATGCCTCGCTCGCCCACGATGGTGTCGTAGCCGTGGGGTGTGGCCATGATGAAGTCGTGGGCGTTGGCCGCCCGCGCCGCGGCGATGATGGCCGCCTCGTCCGCGTCGAGCCGGCCGTAGGCGATGTTCTCGCGGATCGTGCCGCCGAAGAGCATGGTCTCCTGCGGCACCAGGCCGATCTGCGCCCGCAGGCTGCGCTGGGTCACCGCGCGCACGTCAATGCCGTCAATCGCCACCGTGCCGCTGGTGGGGTCGTAGAAACGGGGGATGAGGTTGAAGAGGGTGCTCTTGCCGGCGCCGCTCGGCCCGACCAGGGCGACGATCTCGCCGGGGCGCACCGTTAGCGAGATCTGGTGGAGCACCTCGCGCCCCGGCTCGTAGGCGAAGGAGACGTTCTCGAACCTGATCGCCCCGGCGACGGGGGGCAGGTCGGGCGCGCCGGGCGCGTCGGTGACGGTGGGCCGGGTGTCGAGGATCTCGAAGACGCGCCGCACGGCTCCCAGGGCCTCGCGGAACTGGCCGTAGAGGCCCGAGAGCTGGCCCAGGGAGGCGCCGATGGTGATCGCGTAGATCAGGAAGCCGCTGATGGTCGAGAAGGCCAGCCGGCCAGCCAGAACCTCGCGGCCGCTGAACCAGAGGATGGCGGCGATGCCGCTGAAGCCGAGGAAGGCCATCAGCCCGCCGAAGGCGGAGCGCAGCAGCGCCAGACGCAGGCTCGCGCCGAGGGTGCGCTCCATGGCCGCCGCGTAGCGCTCGACCTCGTAGCTCTCGCGGGCGAAGCTCTTGACCACGCGGATGCCCTGCAACCCCTCCTCGACCGCCACCGTCGCACTGGCCAGTTCGTCCTGGGCGCGGGTGCTGAGCCGCTGGAGCATGCGCCCGAAGCTGGCGGCCACCGCGACCACGCCGAGGGCCAGGACGAGCACGAAGCCCACCAGGCGCGGGTTGAGCAGGAAGACGATGATGACCGAGCCGACCAGGGCGATCAGGCTGGAGAGGAGCTGGGTGATATTGCTGGTCAGCGCCGCCCGCACCTGGGTCACATCGCTGGAGAGGCGCGAGAGGATCTCGCCGGTGCGCCGGCTGGCGAAGAAGTCGAGGGAGAGCGACTGCAGGTGGCGGTAGAGGGCGACGCGCAGGTCGAGGACGATCCGCTCGCCGACGAGGTTGAGGATGTAGCTCTGGCCGAAGGTGAGCAGGGCCTGGAGCAGGAACATGCCGAGCAGGGCCAGGGCCAGGCCGTTGAGCAGCGTGAGGTTCTGCTGTTGCAGCACGGCGTCAAGCAGGCGGACGATCACCAGGGGAAAGGCCAGGCCAATTGCGCTCGATCCGGCGAGCATGGCGAGGGCCAGGGCCATGTGCCCGCGGTAGGGCCGCAGGTAGCGGAGCAGGCGCCGCCAGTCGTTGGGATTTGGGATTTGGGATTTTGGATTTTGGATTGGTGATTGTGGATTGGTGATTGGGGGCGGCACGGTGGCGATTTCTGATCTATGATTGCGGATTGGAGGTGGCCGGCGCTGCGCGATGCTGCGATAGGGCTTCAGGGAGCCTGTACTGTTGCAGGCGCGGCTAATGGCGATGCAAAACGGGTAGACGTTGCGCCGACTTCAGTTGGCTTCCGGCTCAGGCGACTGATGAAGATTCAGAATGTAGACCGGTATTCGCCCGGTAGCCCGGCGGCTGAAGCCGCGGGCTAGCGATGCGAAGCCCGCCTGCGCGGGCTATGCCGGATTTAATTCGTAATCTCTATCAGTCGGCATGACCGAATCTCATTCTAAAAAACCACAAGCTGCACAATACTGGGTGTGGTGCGGCCGCAAGCCGCACCTACAATGCGAACGACAACTCCAGGGCCGGTTGGTGTTAGCATTGCTGCTTTTTATGGTAACACCCCTGCGACGGCGCGGCAAGGGCGGGCATCACCTCATCACCGCGCCGCGGCCCGATGCGTAATGCGGAGGCCGAATGCTATAATTGGGCCGATGGTCGGAAGGGGAAATGGCGACGGTGAAAACCCCGTATGAGCATATTGTGCTCAACGAGGAGCAGGTCGCGTTCATCGCCGGCACAACGATGAAGGTCCGCGAGCTGTTCGCAGAAGGCTATGCCTACGGGTGGAGCGCCGAGGCGCTCCAGGTTGAGCATCCGTATAGCTCGCCGGGGCGGATCTCCTCGGCGTTGGCGTACTATTTTGACCATCAGGACGCCTTGGACGCCGATCTGCAGGCGCGGGCCGCGTGTGCCCAGGAGGTGCGCCAGGGTCAGACGCCGACCGGATCTGGGCAGCGGTAACGAGCGGCCCGAGGGTCTTGATGGCGCTCAGGTTCTAATATGGATCATCACGTGCCGCGAGGAATTACGAATGGCTTGTGCATGCACGGCGAGCATCGGACGGTTTGCGCGCGATCTTGAATGGAAATCGCCCAAAAACGCGCTCTCGATCGTCATTAAGCTCATCGCACGTATTCAATGTGAACCTGCCATTCATGCTCAGAAACGCTGAGGAACTGGCCGACAATGTCTGGGGGAGGTGCAGCACGCTGAAGCTCAACTATCCGTTCAAGTCAAGGTGAGGGCGGATCGCCCGTTAATCGATTTCACCCGTCCCAGCATTGGCTGATGCAGACGTTATGAGTGGAACAACCGTTATAAGGTGGCTAAATCGTGCGAAGTCGTCGGTATTATGAGTAAGCAGACGGCGCACCCCGTGGGACAGCATCGTGGCAACGATGTTAGCATCGTGAATCTGGCGGCCAATGGTCTGGGTCTGGTCGAGTATTGTCTCGAGAGCGACAACTACTGCCAGGCTCTCATCAACAACGCGATAGGCCGACCGAAATGCCGCGACATTGGAAAGCGCATCAGCCAGTGGAGCACTGTTGTTGTCAGGTGCTGGACGAGTGACGGCGGCAAGATACTCGCGCAGTATCTGTGGACTAATAATGATTGGTACAACTTGATCAATTTCCGCAGTCAGCGCTTTGACTGCCTGGCTATGCCATGGTGAAGCCGGACGTGTAGCATAGATCAAGACGTTAGTGTCGACGAACAGCCCATCATCTCTGGCGGTCGTCATACATGTCCTCGCGACGGAAGGTGCTGTCGACCGGCCACCCCGGAATGTCCAGCATCTTCAATCCCGGCAAGGGCTGACTGGTCTGGCTAGTCTGGGAAGTTGCCGGCTCTTCGATTACCAGCAGAGCACGATGATCGCCTGGCTTCAGGTCGGGTTGTGGTGGAATACGAATACTCCCGTCCGGCAGCACGGTTATTATTGTCTCGATTGTTCGCATAAGCGCACCTCCTGGCGTCATTATATCTTTACGCCTTCGCACTGCTCACACCAGCGACTCGACGCGCGCCTGGCGCACCACCGGGCGACCGGCGGCGGTAGGGCGGCGCAGGGCGCTCGCCGCAACCGTCACGACGGCAACGGTATTGCCGAGCGTGTCGAAGAACTCGACACTGTAGCCCGGTTCGAGTCCGGGTACATCATGTCGCTCGACAACCGCGCCAACATCGCCGGCGGCAAGGCCCTCCTCCGGGATGTCGATCAGCAATGTAGCATCTTCGTACCGTTGGAGCCCCATATCAATGACGGCGCGATCAGCATTCGGGATCTTTATTGGATGGTCCGTATCTAGCCGCAA
>JAOACN010000606.1 GCA_026417815.1 Chloroflexaceae bacterium
GTGTCAGGCCGAAGCATTGGCTGCGCCAATGTCAGGCCAAAGCATTGGCTGCGCCAGTGTCAGGCCGAAGCATTGGCTGCGCCAGTGTCAGGCCGAAGCATTGGCTGCGCCAGTGTCAGGCCGAAGCATTGGCTGCGCCAATGTCAGGCCGAAGCATTGGCTGCGCCAATGTCAGGCCGAAGCATTGGCTGCGCCAATGTCAGCATTGGCTGCGCCAATGTCAGGCCGAAGCATTGGCTGCGCCAATGCTTCGGCCCTACAGTTGATTGGAACCTATGAACGATATTCCATCCTGGGGGCGATACGGCGAGTTGCGTCCCCACGAACTCGCCGCCTTGCGCGCGTGTGCCCCGGCGGCCTACCTCCCCTGGGGCGGCCTGACCCGGCATGGGCCCCACCTGCCCCTGGGGCTTGACACGATCGTCGCCGAAGCGGTGGCCGAGCGGGCCGTCAGGCGCACCGGCGGGGTGGTGCTTCCAGCGGTGACCTGGCCCCTGGCGCTGCCACACCCCGGAGAGTCGCTGGGGTTGAGCGCCGCAACGCTGAGGGCCATGCTCGCCGAGAGCCTGGCGGCGCTGGCACGGAACGGCTGGCGCGTCGTGGTGGTGATCAGCGGGCACTACTCGCCGGGGCACGAATTGCTGCTGATTGACGCCGCCGAACAGGCGCTCGCCGACCACAACCTGCTGGTGCTGGCCGTTCCGCCACTGGCGCTGGTGGACGATGACATGCTCGACCACGGGGCGCTCTGGGAAAGTTCGGTCCTGCTTGCCCTGCGCCCCGATCTGATCAAGATGGAGGCCCTGGGCGCCGGCCCGCTCGACCCGCTCAACGGCCCCGTCGTGGGCCGCGATCCCCGGGGCGCCGCCTCGGCCTCGCTCGGCAACAGCGTCCTGACCCTGGCCGTGGAGCGCATTGGTAGCGCCGTCGAACGCTTGCTGGCCACCGGTGATCCGGCGCCGCTCCAGGCCCTCTACGCACGGCGCCGGGAGCGTTACCAGAGCCTGACGGCACGCTACGGCGACGACCTCGAAGCTCTGACCGCCGCCTGGTGGCAGGAGATGACCGGGGGGAGCGCGGCTGCGTCGCGCCCCCCGGAGGCCGGCTGAGGGCTGTACTCGGCCGGAGCCACCCTTCGGGCGGGGATGTGGGGAAACCAGGTTTCCCCACATCCCGCCAGCCGGCTATGCTTACCTCAAGAACACAGGCAGCCATGCTACGCTTCGCTCTCCCCTCAAAAGGCTCCGGCTACGAAAGCGCCCTGGCGCTGCTGGAGAGTTGCGGTCTGCGCGTGGTGCGGGCGAACCCGCGCCAGTACACCGCCGTGCTGCGGGGCCTGCCCAACACCGAGGTGCTCTTGCATCGCCCCGCCGATATTGTCGAGAAAGTCGCCGAAGGCTCGATTGACATTGGCATCACCGGCTACGACCTGGTAGTGGAGCAGCGCGGCGACGATGAGGATCTGCTGGTGCTCTTCGACGACCTGGGCTTCTGGCGAGTGGAACTGGTCTTTGCCGTGCCCCAGGGCTGGGTGGACGTGCACACCTGGGAGGATCTGGCCGACCTGGCGGCGGAACTGCGCGCCCAGGGGCGCCGGCTGCGCATCGCGACCAAGTACCCGGCGATTGTGCGCCGCTTCTGCGCCGGTCAGGGGATCACCGCCTTTGAAATCGTCCTTTCCCAGGGCGCTACCGAGGCCGCGCCTGGACTGGGCTATGCCGATATGATCGCCGACATCGCCGAGACCGGCACCGCCATTCGCGACAACAAGCTGAAGATCGTCGGCGGGCCGATCCTCGGTTCACAGGCCGTGCTGGTGGGCAGCCGGCGCACCCTGCGCGGCGACGCCGACAAACTGGGGCTGGTACGCCAGTTGCTCGAATTGATCGAGGCGCGCCGACGGGGGCGGCTTTTCTACTCGCTGACCGCCAATCTTACGGGCGAGTCGGTCGAGGTGGTGGGACGCCGGGTTACCGCGCGGGTGGAACTGGCCGGCCTGCAGGGACCGACCATCGCGCCGGTGTGGAGCAAGTACGCCAGCGAGGGCACCGCGCCGCAGTGGTACGCCGTAAACGTCGTCGTGCCCCAGGAAGAACTGCTGCCCGCGGTGGACCACCTGCGCGCCGTCGGGGCGGTGAGCATCAGCGCCGTGCAGGTGCAACACGTCTTCAAGGCGCAGAGCGAAGCCTATGCCCGCCTGCTGGCGGCGCTGCAGGAGGAGTAAGGCGCGAGGCCCGGATGTGCCACGCGTGACCTTCGCTCCACGGTTGCACAGAATTGGTCTGTAGAGATGTGGAGGTGTAGAGGTGTGGAGGTGTCGAGGTGTAGAGGTGTAGAGCAACAGCAAGGCATGCTACATATCGGCTTGACTGTCTGCCCCACACCTCTACATCTTCACACCTCCACACCTCGGTACGCGGGTCGGGGTGTGGGGAAACCTGGTTTTCTCACAGCACAATTGTTGGCGTCCGGTCGCCGGGCGCGCTACACTGATGGAGCACCTCATGTCTGACGCCTACGCGGCCGCGGGGGTCAACATCGCCGCGGCCACCCGCGCCAAGGAACGGATGAGCGCGGCGGTGCGTTCAACCCACGGACCAGCGGTGCTGGCGGGGATGGGCGCCTTTGGGGGTTGTTTCGACCTGGGCGCCGCAGGTGTGGGCAAGCAGCCGGTCCTGGTG
>JAOACN010000663.1 GCA_026417815.1 Chloroflexaceae bacterium
GCGTCAGATGTGTATAAGAGACAGCATACGACGGGCCCGGTGGGCCGAAGCTCCGGCGCAACCAGGGCTTCGGCCTTGCCGGGCATGGACCTGCTCATTTGGTGGCGGTCGCGTTGACGTGGAGACCGAAGACGCCGAAGAGGTAGGCCGTTGTCCAGTAGAGGGCGGGGAAGAGCACCAGAGGCACGGCGACGGCGCCGAAGACCGTGCTGAGCAGCGCACTGCTGAGCATGCCGAAGGCCATGGTCGCCAGGAACTCAAAGATATACAGGGTCATCACGGCGGCGAAGTTAGCGCCGGCGATGCGCAGGTTGGTAAACACATCGAAAAAGACGCCAACCTTGCCTGTCGCCGCGTAGCGCACCATGGCCACCCGATACAGCGGGTAGGTGGCCAGCCAGTAGACAATCGGCAGAATCACCGAGACCAGGGCGGCCAGGCCCAGGTCGGCGAGCAGCGCCCCGAAGCTGACCGCGTCGCCGGTGAAGGTCTGGAAGAGCCAGAAAAGCACCGTCAGGCCGACCTCGATCGGCTTGAAGCCGAAGAGGGCCAGCAGGAAGATCTGGGGCAGGAAGTACAGCCCGGTCATCGCCCAGAGGATCAGCCCGTCGGCAAAGAAGCGCCCAAAGTCCCGCAGGTCAGGTATGGGCTGGGGCTCGTTCCGCGACACGCGGCGCACGACGTCCAGGCGCCAGCCGCGCATAATGATGAAGTTGAACACCGGCACGAAGTGCACCAGCGGTAGCCACCACATGCGCTCGATCCAGTCGGGGCGCTGGAAGGGCCAGATCAGGGCCCGCAGGTAGTCGGGACGCTCAGGATCGGCCGGGGCTATCGGCTCCACGGGCGTACTGCCGCCAAGCTGCACCGTAATCGGCGGCGAGGCCGGGCCGGGGGGCGGGGCGCTTGCCCCGCCGGTCAGGGGTGTGCCACAGCCCGCGCAGAAGCGATGCCCAAACTGATTCAGCGCTCCGCAAGATTGGCAGTTAGAGGTCGAACCGCCACCCAACGATGGTGAAACCATTTGCATCGACGTCCCAGCTCCTTTCAAAGTGTTCGTAGTTACGGGTAGGTCGAATAGTATGCCTGCCGCGAAGATTACTCTGGGCTTGCCGACGCTTCACTGCGTGTCTGGAGATGTATAATCCATTCCGTATTGTCGTTTTGATGTATACTACCAAGCCACTTTCTACTTTGCAAGACTCCAGGTGGTTAAGTTCCTGTATAATGACGGAACTGTAACTTGCCGCTTGCCCTTTGCCATTTGAATGTCACCGGGTTTTTAGGCAAAGTTTCGCTGCGCAGACGTTAGGGTTGCCGTTCGGGGGAGGTGCGGAGGGCGCAGCCCTCCCCGATCCGCTGGTTCCGCCCCCGGCGGCTATCTCCTGCGTTCGCCGGGGCGCGCCCGCCGCAGGCGAGGCGGGGGGTGCCGGGGCCGCAGGCCCCCGAACCTCCTCGCAGCGGAAACTGCGGCAAGTGATAAAGTAGAGTTATGCCGCACGGCCGCGTTTCCATCAGGAGGTGCACCGGTATGCGAACCAGCGTCTGGCTCGTGCGCCACGGTCAGACCCGCGCCAATCTGGAGCGGCGCTACCAGGGCCTCGGCGACAGTCCGCTCACCAGCTACGGACGCCTGCAGATCGAGGCGCTGGCAGCCCGCCTGCGACCCGTGCCCTTTCGCGTCGCCCTGGTCAGCCCGACCGAGCGCGCGCGCCTGACCGCCGAGGCCATCCTCGCGGAGCGGGCCGGGGTCGACGTGCGCCTCGACGCGCAGTGGGCCGAGGCCCACCAGGGCCGCTGGGAGGGGTTGACCTACCGCGAGGTGCTGGCCCGTTACCCCGACGAGGCCCGCGCACGCTGGGCCGATGGTCTTGATGGGCGGCCCCAGGGCGGCGAGAGTCTCGCCGAGGTGCACGCGCGCGTGTCGGCGGCCTGGGGTCGCCTGATCGAGGAGCATCGAGGAGGCCGCGTGCTGGTGGTCACGCACGCCACGCCGATCCAGTTGGCCCTCTGCATCTCTTTTGGCCTTTCCCCCGCCGCGCACTGGCACTGGCGCATTGACCTGGGTAGCATCACCGCCATCGATGTCTATGCCTCTGGCCCCATCGTGCGTATGGTGAACGAAGTGCCGCGCCTCGCGCGGTAGCGAGGAACAACGCGGCCCTGGCGAAAGGAAGGACCATGCAGCACGACCCGTACCACAACCGGCGCTGGAACCCCTGGGCAGTCGTGGTGGGCATTGGCGAGGCCATCCGCTTCTTAACGATCGTTCCCCAACCCTGGCTACCGCCAATGCACGAGCGCAGCGCGGTCGTGGCGATTCCCTGGTTCCCCGCGGTAGGATTGATTATCGGCGGGCTGCTCTGCCTGGTGGGCTGGCTCGCCGGCTGGTTCTGGGGTGGTCTCGTAGCGGCGGCGCTGATCGTGGTGAGTTGGGGCATCATCACGGGGGGGCTGCACCTGGATGGTCTGAGCGATACTTTCGACGCGGTATTGAGCTGGCGCTCGCCCGAGCGTAAACTGGAGATCATGAAAGACAGCCGCGTCGGGGCCATGGGCGCGCTGGCCCTGATCGCCGTGCTGCTGTTGAAAGTCGCCCTGCTTGCCGGCAGCGGCGCGGCCTGGTGGCAGGCCACGCTCCTGGCCCCGGTACTGGGGCGCTGGGCCGCTTGCTATGCGATCTTCTTCTTCCCGGCCGCGGCGGCGGGGGGCCTGGGTCGCGCCTTTCACGACCACGTGCGTCGTGCCGACGTGATGGTCGCCACTGTGACCACGGTGTTGCTGGCGGCGCTAGTGGCCGGCCCGGCGGGCCTGGCGGCGCTGCTGGCCGTCTGGGCAGCGACGCACCTGCTTGCCCGCTGGTGGACGCGCGGTCTCGGCGGGTTGACGGGTGATACCTACGGCGCCCTCTGTGAGATTGCCGAGGTGGCGGCCCTGGCGACCCTGACCGCCAGGCCGATCTTTGTAGGGTGATAAAGGCTATTCTGGGGGGCGCACCCTCCCAAAAACATCCCTGTGGACCGGGGTGTGGGGAAATCTGCTTTCCCTACGCCCCCTGCAACGGGCAGCGGGCGTCGCTCCTCACCCACCCCCGCCTCGCTCCGCTCGGCGCCCCCTCCCTCTCCACCTATGGTGGAGAGGGAGGGGGTTGGGGGAGGGTGAGGAAAATCCAGCTACGCCGCGGGGAGGGCCAGGCCCTCTTACCGTGGCATATTCTTAGGAATATAAGCGTATGAATGAACTCCCCCCCACCTTCACCATTCTGGCCCTGGAGACCTCGTGCGATGAAACCGCCGCAGCAGTGGTGCGCGGGGGGCGCGAAGTGCTGGCCAACATCGTCGCCTCACAGATGGATATGCACCAGCGCTACGGTGGGGTGGTGCCGGAGATGGCCTCGCGCCAGCACATCGTGACCCTGGTTCCGGTGGTGGAGGCCGCCCTGGGGGCCCTGCCGGGGGGTTGGAACGGCGTGCATGCCGTGGCCGCCACCCACGGCCCGGGCCTGAGCGGGGCGCTGCTCACCGGCCTCAACGCCGCCAAGGCCATGGCCTGGCAACGCGGCTTACCCTTCGTCGGCGTGAACCACCTCGAGGCGCACATCTACGCCAACTGGCTCGACACCACCCCGCCGCAGTTTCCCCTCGTGGCCCTGGTGGTGTCGGGCGGCCACACTGTGCTCGCGCTGCTGCGCGACCACGGCGACTACACGCTGCTCGGGCAGACCCGCGACGACGCTGTGGGTGAGGCCTTCGACAAGGTGGCGCGCATTCTGGGTCTGGGTTACCCTGGCGGGCCGGCCATCCAGCAGGCGGCGGCGGGGGTAACCGGCGCGCCAGCCTTGCCCCGCGCATGGTTGCGCGACAGCTACGATTTCTCCTTCAGCGGTCTGAAAACGGCGGTCTTGCACCGCGTGCAGGAGCGGCAGGCGCGGGAGGCCCGGCTTCCTCGCGCGCAAGGGGCCGCGCCGGAACCGGCACTCGACCCGCAGTTCGTTCGCCAGATGGCGTGGGCCTTTCAAGAGTCGGTGGTGGACGTGCTGGTGACCAAGACGGTGGACGCGGCCCGGCGTTACGGCGCCGCCGAGATTGTGCTGGCGGGAGGCGTCGCGGCCAATTTGCGCCTGCGCGAGGAACTGGCGCGCCGCGCGCCGGTTCCGGTACGCTACCCGCCCCTGGCCCTTTGCACCGACAACGCCGCGATGGTTGCCGGCGCCGCATTCTACCGCTTTGCCGCCGGGGTGCAGAGCGGCTGGGACCTCGATGTGACCCCCGCGCTGCGTCTCGGGGCTACCTGACCAGTTGTGGCGCGTAATCCACGCGCGGATGGTAGATGGACTGCAGGCTGTTGACGAAGGCCTGCTTGATCTGGGTCAGTTCGCGCATGGTGAGGGGAGCGTTGTCGAGTTCACCCTCGCGCACGCGGGCCTCGATGATCGACTGCACCAGTTCTTCCAACACCTGCACCCCGGCAGGGGCGCCGTTGTGCCCGCCGTTGCCATTCGCGGCGACAAGTTTTCCATTCTGGGCCTTCGAGCGCACCGTGGCCTCCACCGAGTCGGCCAGCATCAAGATGGCCTGCTCGCGTGTTTGAGGGCGCGGGCCGGGGTAGCGGAAATCGGACTCGCTTACACTGTCCTTCTCCTGCAGGGCCTGCTGGTAGAAGTGACGGATCAGGCCGGTACCGTGGTGCGTGGCGATGAAGTCCACGATTTGTTCGGGAAGGCCCGCGCTGCGGGCCATTTTGACCCCTTCGCGCACGTGATCGATGATGATCTGGGCGCTGGTGACGGGATCCAGGTCGTTGTGAACGTTCTCCCGGCCCATCTGGTTATCGGTGAAGAAGTAGGGTCGGATAGTTTTGCCGATGTCGTGGTAGTATGCAGCGACCCGTAGCAACAGGGCGTCCGCGCCGACCGCCTCGGCGGCGGCTTCGGCCAGGTTGCCTACGGCGACGCTGTGGTAGTAGGTGCCCGGCGCCTCGCGGATCAGCTTGCGCAGCAGCGGGCGCGAGGGATGGGCCAGTTCCATCAGTTGCAGAGGCGTTACCTGCCCGGCTGCGCGGCTCACCAGATTGAAGACCCCGATCGCGAAGATGGCCGAGAGGGCGCCGTTCATACCGGCGAAGAGGGCCACGGGCGCCAGATGGGCCATCAGGCTCCTGGCCGGTAGCGTCGACTGGCTGATCAACCAGAAGGCCAGTTGGGCCATCAGTACCACCACCGCGACACTCACCCCGGCCAGCAAGAAGGAGCGCAGGCGCTCGGCATCATGGGTCATCAGCACGGCGGCCACGCAACTGGCGAACAGCGTCAGCGCCAGGCCCAGGGCGTTGTGTTCCATCACCCCGATGGTGGCGCTCATCAGCACGGCAGCGCCCAGGCTGACGCGCCCGTTGAAGACCACCGTCAGGGTGATCGCCACGGCCGCCAGCGGGAAGAAGAACGTCCAGTCGCCGACCGCGGGCAACACCAGACGCGCGCTGATCAGCGTGAAGATGATCAGCGTGATCATCACCAGCAACCCGCGCGGGCGCCGGCCGATGGGCGTTTCAAAACTCAGCACGTAAGCCATGAACCCCACGCTCACCAGTGCGGCGAAGAGACCGCGACCGGCGATCCCCGCCCAGTTCAGGGGCGCGGGCATGGCGCCGGTCTGTTGCAGTTTCTCGATCATCTCGGGGGTGATGATCTCGCCCTCGCGCACGATCGCCTCGCCGGCCAGCACACGCACCTGCTGTGGCGGCACGCTGTCGCGGGCGCGCTGGCGGCGCTCGGCGGTGGCCGCTTCATCGAGGGTGCGGTTGACCCGCAGGAAGGCCTCGGTGAAGAAGCGGGCCAGATCGCGCTCTTGTGGCGATAGATCGGTTGTGGCGAGCCAGTAGTTCAGCCAGCGCTCCCGCAACTGGATCAGGGCGCGTTCGTCCACGGCGTAATCGTAGCGTTCGATCGCCCGGTCGTAGAGGGCCAGGGTTTGCCGGCGCACCTGCTCCCAGCGACCATCGCTCAGGGCGAGGATCTGTTCGGCCTGGCTCTCCGAGATCTGCAGGGCGGCGTTGGGCAGAGCCGCCAGTCTGGCCAGTTGATCGGCCCGCTGGAGCGAGGGGTCATCACGCACGCGACCGATCGTCTCGAGCAGCGCGCTGAGGTCCAGGCGTTGCTGCACCGGGATCAGCGGATCGAAGACATAGACCAGGTTATCGGGGTTGTTCTCGGCCTGCGCCTGGCGTTCGGCAGTGCGTACCTCGCTGACGTAGGTCACCTCTTTGGGCGCCCAGATGCTGGTCGGGCTGGGTTGGCCCACTTCGAGGCGCCCGTACTCGCCGGGGAGGCTGAGGGTCAGCGCCGCCCAGATCCCCACGAACAACAACAGACCCTCGAGGGTCATAATCAGGCGCAACCGACGGGAGAACGCTTCAACTGGCTGGAGGGGCCGGAAGCGTGGCAGGCTGGAAACCCAGCGTCGTCGCGTGATATTCATATTCCCGTGTCGCCGGTCGCGGGCGGGGCCCTCTCCGGCGCGTGGCGGCGCGTGGGCCGCGTTCACAGGTAACAGTTACGCTCCCGCAAGCAATTCGCGCGCTACCTGGTTGAGGGTGCGCCCTTCGGCGCGGCCCTTGAAGCGCTCCATCAGCACCGGCATCAGTTTGCCGATGGCGGCGGGGCCGCTCAGGCCCAGTTCCGCGATAATCGCGGCCACTTCGGGGCGCAATTCTTCGGCGCTCAACATGCGTGGCAGGTAGGCTTCGAGAACGGCCATCTCAGCCTCCTCCTGGGCGGCGAGATCGAGCCGGCCTCCCTTGCGGTACATCTCGGCGGCCTCCTGGCGCCGCTTGACCTCTTTGGCGATCACGGCCACCTGCTCGGCCGGATCGAGGGCCTCCTGCCCGCCGGTTTCAATCGCTGCCAGGGCCGCGTCGCGGGCGGCGGCATCGTCGGCGAATTGCTGTTCAATCGCCCGAGCCGCCGCTTCGTAGCGCGCCCGCGCCGCCTCGAGCCGGGCGCTCTGCAGGGCCGCGCGGGCGCTGCGAATCGCGTTGACGCGCACCTTGTCACCCGCTTTCATCGCCGTTTTCAGATCGGCTGCCAGTTGCTCGTCGATCGTCATGGCCCTACCTCTACAACCTGACCTGGCGCGGAAAGACGCGCTGCTTCTCGGCGATGATGATCGCCCGGATCTGCCCGACCGCCTCATCCAGCCGGTCCTCCCGGTTGATCACCACATAGTCAAAGTGCTGCACCTGTTCCATCTCCTGGCTCGCCATGGCCAGGCGCCGCTCGATCTCCTCCGGGCTCTCGGTGCGGCGCACGGTCAGCCGCCGACGCAACTCCTCGGTGCTGGCAGGCGCCAGGAAGATGAACACCGCCTCCGGAGCCAGCCGTTTGATCGTCGCCGCTCCATCAACGTTGATCCGCAGCAGCACGTCGCGCCCGCTGGCCATCGCCTGGCGCACCTCGGACTTTGGAATGCCTTTGTACTGCCCGTAGACCTTCGCCCACTCCAGGAGTTCGTCGTCCCGGATCATCTGCTCGAAACGCTCCACCGAAACAAAGTGGTAGTCGTAGCCGTCAATCTCTCCTGGTCGGATGGGCCGACTCGTCGCCGTGACCACGAAGTGAAAGGGGAAGGCCAGTTCGCGCATGCGCATCAGCACCGAGTCCTTCCCCACCCCCGATGGCCCCGAGATGACCACCAGCAGCGGCACGGGCGGCTTCCCATCAAGCTGGGGATTGCGGAGCAGTGGTGACATCAGTAACGCGCGTCCTCGTTTCAGGTGTGCCGTGGCTCGCTTCAGCGCCCGCGCGAAGCCTGGTCAGGGGTGACCACGATCACTCACGATTTGCTATGATACCATCAGGGTATCATCGTAGTGGGAAGCAGGTATGTATTTCGACGCTCTGACCCTTGCCGCTGTTGCCGATGAACTGCGCGCGAGCGTGCTCGGCGGGCGCGTGCAGCGGGTCATCCTTACCGGTCCGCTCAGCCTGGGCCTGGAGGTCTACGCCCATCGGCAGCGCGTGCAGGTGCTCGCGTCGGCCCATCCGCAACTGGCCCGCGTGCATCTGGTACGCGGGCGGCTCACACGAGGAGTCGATCAGGAGACGCCACTGCTCCTGTTGTTGCGCAAATATGTGCTGGGCGGGCGGATCGTAGGCGTCGAGCAGCCTCTGCTCGAACGAGTGCTTGTGCTAAGTATAGTCAAACCAGCGCCCTTACGCAACAGCAATCCGCTGGCCGACGATCCCGACGTTGACGAGAGCGAACCTGATGCCGATGTGCCTGAAGCTTTTCCTGCGGCCGCGCCCGAGATGCTGCGCTGCGAGCTGGTGATCGAGCCGCAGGACCGGCGCAGTAACATTATTCTGGTGGATGATGATAACCGCATTCTCGACAGCGTCAAGCGCGTCACCCCGCGGATGAGCAGCCGGGTGGTCCTGCCGCGCCACGTCTACGAGGCGCCGCCCCCGCCCGACAAGCGCGATCCGACTCGCGCTACCGCCGCCGGCATCGCCGCCCTCGCCGCCGGGCGCGAGCGCGACCTGGCCCGTGCGTTGGTGGCGGCCTACCGCGGGGTCTCCCCGCAGGTGGCCCGCGAGGCCGTCTTCCGCGCCCTGGGGCGCGTCACGGCCACCGTGGATGAACCGCTGCCCCACTACACCCTGGCGGCGCGGCTGCGCGAGTTGTTTACCGCGCCCCCCGAGCCTTCCCTGGCCCTCGACGAGGAGGGTCGGCCCGTGGCCTACGCGCCCTATGCCCTCACCCATCTGCCGCGCGTCGTCGCCGTCGCCAGTATGAGCGAGGCCCTGGAGCGTTTCTACCTTGCCCACGAGCAGTTGACCGGCCACCAGCAGCGCCGCGAGGCCCTGAGCGGGCAGCTTCGGTCGGCGCGGGCGCGCCTCGAACGCCAGCGCGACCAGATCGCCGCGGAGCTGGAGAAGGCCCGCGAGGTGGAAACCCTGCGCTGGGAGGGGGAGATGATCTTCGCCTTCATGCACACCCTGCGCCCCGGCCAGGAGACGCTTGAGGTGGAGGGGCGCCGCATCGCCCTCGACCCGCGCCAGAACCCCGTCGAGCAGGCCCGGGCCCGCTTCCGCGCCTACGACAAGGCCCGCAGCGCCCTCAATGGCCTCCCGGAGCGGCTCGAAGCCGTCGAGAACCGCATCAAGGGCCTCGATGAACTGGAGACCCTGCTGCAACTCAGCGACGGCTACGCCCAGATCGAGCAACTCGCCCGCGAGGCCGAGGAACTGGGCTACCTCCACGAACCCGCCGGTCCGGCCCCTGCGCGCCGCGCGGCCCGCCCGGCGCGTCTGCGGCCCCTGCAACTCTTCTCCAGCGACGGCCTGGAGATCGCCGTGGGACGCAGCGCCCGCGAGAATGAGCACGTCACCTTTCGCCTGGCGCGGGGCGAGGATCTCTGGCTCCACGCCCGCGGTCTCCCCGGCAGCCACGTAATCGTCCGTAGCGGCGGGCGCCCCGTGCCGGAGACGACCCTGGTGGAAGCTGCCGGCCTGGCGGCCTATTTCAGCCCGGCGCGGGCCGAGCCGGCGGTGGAGGTGGATGTCTGTCGCCGTGCCCTGGTGCGCAAGCTGCCCGGCGGCCCACCCGGCCTGGTCACCTACCGCGCCGAGCGCACCCTGCGCGTGGCCCCCCGGGCGCCGGAGACGCGCGACGCGGCGGATGGCCCCGTCAACCGGGACGCGCCGGGTTGACATCGCACAGCCCCGTCGGTACAATCGGGCGACCTTGACGGGCTGAACTGACGCCCAGGACCTCACAGGTTTGCTAAACTTGTGAGGTCTGGGTTGCCTATCAGGTTGCCCCTGTCAGGCAGGGGCTGGGGAAACCTGATTTCCCCGCGATCATAGCCAGCCCTCCTGCCGGGCAGGGGTGCGGGGAAACCCGGTTTCCACGAGTTCACACCATCCCCCTGTCAGGCAGGGGGCTGGGGAAACGCGATTTCCTCAGCCCCCTCCAACCGGCTGTTTAGATGCCCACGCGGCTTTGCCGCACAAAGACGGGAGGAATCGGGAGGGCGCCGCCCTCCCGGACCCTCCCGCGCGGAGCCTGGTGTATGTTCAAACGCCCCGGACCGGAAGAGAACGAACAGGATCGCCTCTGGCTGCGCCAGTTAAAGGCGGTGATCGAGACCCAGGTCGCCCGGCGCCCCTTTCTGTTCCAGATGCGCGCCGTGGCGCGCCAGCTCCGCTACGAGCGTGAGCACTGGTCGGTGCTGGTCCCCTTCTTGCTGGTGGTCTTCCTGGTGGTCTACCGCCGCGAACGCGCCCGGGTGCTGGAGGTTGCCCGCCGGCTGGCCGAGTAGGAGCGCGTAGGGAAACCCGGTTTCCCCGGGCCCCTGCCCGCCGGGGAGGTTTCTGGGAGGGCGAAGCCCTCCCAGACCATTTCTGAGGTGCACATAGCCGATTGAAGGGGCACGGGGAAACCGGGTTTCCCCATGCCCCTTCCTCGAGGTTGCCCCTGTCTCTTATACACATC